>JBGQDD010000034.1:0-13021 GCA_041495665.1 Candidatus Acidiferrum sp. | reverse complement strand
CAGCCAAAAAGAATAGCTGCATTGCAACGCGTCCGATTCAGGACCAAGATTGAGTGTGCGAGATGAAAATGATTGGAATCTACATAACTGTAATCGTTCTGCTCGTTGGCGTTGTGGTAGTCCGAGCAATGCGCACCGGAGGGAAAGCGCTGTCCTCGGGTACTCCCGCGCCGGACTTTACGCTGAATTCCCAGGATGGTAAACCGCTTAGCCTGCACGATCTCCGCGGCAAATGGGTCGTGCTCTATTTCTATCCCAAGGATTTCACCAGCGGGTGCACCAAGGAAGCGCACAATTTCCAGCGCGACCTCCGGCAGTATGAAGAGAAAAACGCGATTATCCTCGGTGTGAGTGTGCAGGATGAACTTACCCACCAGAAGTTTTGCGCTAAGGAAGGCCTCAGCTTTAAACTGCTCGCAGATACGAAGTACCAAGTCTCTTCATCCTACGACTCGCTGGTGAATCTGGGGGTAGCCAAACTCTCCGCGCGCCATACTTTCCTCATCGATCCCGCCGGCGTCGTCCGCAAAACCTATCTCAACGTGAACGCCGAAAAGCATAGCGCCGAAGTTCTCGCGGATCTCACCCAACTCCAGCAATCTCCGGCCGCAATGTAGGGGCGCAGCATGCTGCGCCCCTACCGCCCAGGCGTTAGCGTCGCAAGTACGTTTGCAATCCATCTTCAGCTGACGTGTTTTTTTCTAACCGATAATCTTTCTTCTGCGGATTTTCCCGATCCAATTCCCACATCCTTGGATTCTCCGCGATGTATCTGCCGGCATCAGAGATTTCCTGCCCATCCCGTAATACCCTCTCGAAATAGTTGCGCTGCCAAATATCACCATTCCCTCCAAATTCGCCTCGTGCCAGCCGCGTCACCGCAGCCTTGAACGACCGCACAATCGCTCCCAAGGACCCGGCTTTAACGTGCGGTCGGACTCCAATATCTGACGTCTTGCCAAGTAGGGGCGCAGCATGCTGCGCTCCTACTGCCACGATCTCAACAATTCCGTGCAAATGATTCGGCATGATCACAAATCCGTGCAGCTTCACTCTTGGGAAGTGCCGGGGAATATCCGCCCAGCAATCCCGGACTATCTTTCCCAGCTCACTCAGCCCGATGCGTCCCTCATGGAAAGTGCCAAGGACGCACTTCTTCCCGTGCGCGCAGATAGTTACGAAACAGAATCCCGGCGCTGAGTAATCGTACTTATTCAGCCGAATCGAATGGTGACCAGCATGCAGAGTTTGGTCATCTAATTCGCGCCCCATTTCAGACCTCGATTGTAGGGGCGCAGCATGCTGCGCCCCTACCCGGCAACACCGTCTCCGTTAGAGAGGTTTTGGCATACTTCTGGGCTACGTCAAAGCTCTTCGTTCGAATCGCGATTCAATTTCCGCAAGCCTCATCGGCAGCTAAATTGGGAACTGCAGGCAGCACAGCGAGATTGCTCTTGCCCAGCAACGTGTTCAGCGCGGCCACATCCTTGTTCTTCAATTCCTGCCATCCCGCAAGAGCCTCGTTCGAACCCTTGCAGATCCGCCGATACGCCACGAATGATTCTTCCGACGGCGCAAAGTCCGCTCCATCGACCAGCGCCATCAGCGCCGTCAAGGTATCGTTCACCGCCATGAAACTGGCCGTCTTCGGAGTCTCAAGGATGGGTGTCGCTTCCCCTTCTAGCGCTGCCACCTTCGCGTCCAGTGCGCCAGCCGCACTGGCATCGGGGTCTTCCTTCGGACGCTTCATTAACTCGGCCAGCCGCGCGCGCAACTCCTTGGTCTGCTGGTAGCCGTCAAAGTTTTTCCCGAGCAACGCGGAGATTTTCAGTTGCAGCTCCACTGAACTCTGCAATTCGTTGCGCGCCATCACCACTCGCGGATCCATCTTGACTTCCAGCGCCTGGCGAATAACTTGTCCCCCCGCTTTCAGCCGCACTTCATACTTCCCCGGCAGCACCAGCGGACCCTGCGGTGGCAGCGGCGTGGAACCCACAATCGCGGCGATCGGATAGTTGTACGGAGACTGCGTGTGCATGGCGCGCGGATCGGGGTACCGCAGATTCCAAATAAAGCGGTGCATTCCCGCTGTTCTCGAAAGCGCTTGGGGATGCCCGATCCAGTACTCCGCCACGAAAGGAGTTTCCTCCGGATCCTTCGGCGCAGACGCGCTGGAGAAACTCCGCACTAGTTTTTCATCCGCGTCGTAAATTTCCAGTTGAATCTCTCCGGCGGAATTCGCCGGCAAAACGTAATTCAGAATTGCACCATCGGGAGGGTTCTTTCCCACGGGAACTTCCGGCGGCAGCGCTGTGTCTTGATTCTCATCGCGGCGTACGCGGATGGCGGTTCGCGGCGCAAAGAGATGCGCGCCCGAAGCCCCAGCACGCGTATCCATCTGGCGAAGCGGCGTGACATCGTCGAGGATCCAGAACGAGCGGCCATACGTCGCGGCCACCAGGTCATCCTGTTCGATGGCCAAGTCATGAACGGCTACTACCGGCATGTTCAGCCGCAGTGCTTGCCAGTGATCCCCGCTGTCAAACGAAACGTACACTCCCTGTTCGGTCCCCGCGTACAGCAACCCCTTGCGCACTGGGTCCTCGCGTACTGTGCGGACAAAATCACCTTCACGAATCCCGGTGATCGTTTCCTGCCACGTCTTTCCAAAATCATGCGTCCGAAAAATATGCGGGCGCAAATCGTCGAGATTGTTTCGATTGACCGCCGCGTAGGCGGTACCGCCATCGAAATGCGACGCCTCGACAATACTGATCGTGCTCCACTCCGATACGCCCGCCGGAGTCACGTTTTGCCACGCCGCTCCCCCGTCCATCGTCAGTTGGATGTTCCCATCATCCGTTCCCACCCAGATGAGGCCTTCCTTGATCTCCGAAGGCGCAATCGTCAGGATCGTGCCAAGCACCTGTTTCGAATCTTTTTCATCGGCGCGCGTACGCGTCAGATCGGCACTCACCGCCTGCCAGCTTGTTCCCGCATCCGTCGTTTTCATGAGAAATTGTGTTCCCAGATAAAGAAGATGCGCATCCTGCGGCGAAAAAACCATCGGAATCGTCCAGTTGAAACGGTACTTGCTGCCAAAAGAAACCGGCGCAGGGGAAATATCGCGCACTTGTCCGGTGATTTTTGACAAACGCACCACACTGCCACCCGGACCCGCGTTGTAAACCACATCAGGATCTAGCGGATCGGGAATGGTGTATCCGCTCTCTCCCGGGCCGACGGGAAACCAATCGCGCTCGGTGATCTGTCCGTTATTTCCGCGGCTGGCGATTCCCGCGGTGCCGCTGTCCTGCTGCGGTCCATACACCCAGTAAGGGAACCGGTGATCCGTAGCAACACGATAAAATTGTCCAATTGGCTGGTTGTACCAAGTGGTCCAGGACTCGCCTCCATTAAGACTGATCGTCGCGCCCTGATCGACTCCCAGCATGATGCGCTGTGAATTTGTCGGATCGATCCACACGGTGTGGTAATCGTCGCCGCCGGGAGCGCCTTTGATCGCCGTGAAAGTATGTCCGCCGTCATTCGAACGATACAAATTTTGCGATGGGACATAGACCACCTCGGGATTTCTCGGGTCCACAAAAATCTGGCTCATGTACCAATAGCCCACGATTCGGCGATCCTCCGTGGCTTTTTTCCAGCTCGCTCCCGCATCGTCGGAACGGTAGAGGCCACCGTCTTTTTCCTTCGCTTCGACAATTACGTAAACGCGTTGCCCGTGATTTCCAGGCGCAACCGCAACGCCAGACCGGCCCCAATCTCCCGCGGGAAGACCGTGTCCCGCAATTTGCGTCCAAGTGATGCCTTCGTCGGTCGATTTATAGAGCCCGCTGCCCGCGCCAAACGACGTTCCCTTTTGCCCCGGCTTTCGAATCCCATGCCACAGCGTTGCGTAAACCACGCGCGGATTTCCCGGTTCGAAACAGAGGTCCACTGCCCCTGTAACATTGTCCTTGTACAACACTTTCTTCCAACTGCGTCCACCATCGGCGGAACGGAAAACGCCGCGCTCCTCGTTCGAACCGAAGCTGTGCCCCATCGCCGCCACCAGCACGATATCCGGATTGCGCGGATCGATCAGGATGCGCGCGATGTGCCGTGTGTCCGCAAGTCCGAGATGCTGCCAAGTCCCTCCCGCATCAGTTGATTTGTAGACGCCATTTCCGTAGGTGATGTCGGCATAGAGATTGTTCTCTCCGCTTCCCACGTAAATGATGTTCGCGTTCGAAGGCGCGAGCGCCAGCGCCCCAATCGACGCCACCGGTTCCTCGTCAAAAATCGGCTTCCACACCGTGCCGCCGTCCGTCGTTTTCCATACGCCTCCGCCATTTGCCCCGAAATAATAGACGCCCGGATTTCCCGGCACACCGGCCACGGCATTCACCTTTCCCGCGCGGAAGGGCCCGATCATCCGCCATCTCATTTCGGAATAGGACGATTCGGGGAACTGCTGCGCGCGGTCAACACTCGCCATCACAAATCCCATCGACCAGAGGATCGCGGAGCCAACTACGATTCGAAGTGTACGTACACTCTTCATTTGGGAGCCTTTCGAATTTTCAGCGCGCGACACTTCACGGCTCGTCGTCTCCATCCGCATCGGCAGAAGGAGCGGGATCCAGCGATTTGTTCGGATCCAGAGCAGCGAGTCCAGCTTTCTTGAGTTCCACGTTGAGTGCCGGAATATCCCGCTGCCGAATTTTCGTCCAGCGCGCGACGAGCTTGTCGAGATCTTCTTCGAGTTCCTTGTAGACGGCAATAGCTTGCGTCGTGGGCGCGGCATCGGCGCTGTCCGCAACCCCCAGGATGCCGCCGAAGTGTTGATTCAAGCTGGAAAAATTCTCGGGCGGTTTTGCGCCAGGCGGCAAGCCAAAGAAATTGCTCTGCGCCGCGCCTTCCAGTTCGCCAGCTTGTTTGTCGAAAGCTGCGATCGCATCGGCAAGAGCGCCTTTCCCTGCTTTCGCGGCGCGTTCTTTCAGTTGTGCGCGCACCGATTGCACTTGGGAGAGCGCTTCGAAGCTTTCATTCATGCCTCCGACGGAACCGCTCTGCATTTCAAACTGCTTGCGTAGATCCGCAAGCGGAGTCTTGATGCGCGGGTCCATTTTGACTTGGAGTGTCTCGTAGTATTTCTTTCCGTCGACGGTAAGTTCCAGAGTGTACTTTCCAGGGAGCACCCAGGCTCCGAGCGGATATTTTGGCGTGTCATGCACGATGGCAGAGATTGGAAATTCGTGCTCGAGAGAATCCGGCGGCGCGTAATGCAAGTCCCAGACAAAACGGTGCATGCCCGCACTCGCGGAAAGAATCTGCGTCGGCCGCACCCAATACAAAGGGATGGGGTGCTCACCGGCGATTTTTTCGAGAGGCTCGGGCTTGTCTAAACTGGTATAGCGGCGTACGAGATGATCCTGCTCGTCGAAGATTTCGAGTTTGACCGCACCTTTTGCAATATCCGCCAGGTAGTAGTCGATGATGGCGCCGTCGGGAGGATTTTTTCCGGCGGGAAATTCCGGAGGCAGCGGCGTGTCGGGATTGCGATTCCAGCGGAAACGAATTGCTTCTTGCGGCGTGAAAAGATGCACGCTTTCTCTTGCGATGTCGGCGTTCATTTGCCGCAGCGGAGCGATGTCATCGAGAATCCAGAAAGAGCGGCCGTGCGTGGCGACAATTAGATCATCGCCATGAATCGCGAGATCGCGCATGGACGTGTGCGGTAGATTGAGCTGGAGGGGCTGCCAATCGTCTCCATCGTTGAACGAAACGTAGACGGAGCCTTCCGTGCCGGCGAAGAGCAAACCTTTTCGAACCGGATCTTCGCGCACCACGTTGCTGGCGCCGCCATCGGGAATGCCCTTCGCAATCTCCGTCCACGTTTTACCGAAATCGCGCGTGCGGTAAATATGTGCGCGCAAATCGTCGAGCCGGAAGGAATTGATCGCCGCATACGCCGTGCCCGCATCAAAGTGCGAAGCTTCGATGATGGAAACTTTGCTCCACGGCTTCAACTGCGGCGGCGTGACATTTTGCCAGGACTTGCCGCCGTCGCGCGTGATGTGAATTAGTCCGTCATCGGTGCCGGCCCAAATCGTGTTTGCTTCCTTGAACGAAGGAGCGACGGCGTAAATAACGCCGCGATGTTTTCCTTTTTCCGGATCGCTCGCGGCGAAAACACCGAGATTGGCAGGAATTTCATAAGATTCGCGCGTGAGATCCGGACTGATGACCTGCCAACTGTTTCCCGCATCCGTCGTTTTGAAAAGCACGTTGGCCGCAAAATAAAGTGTGTGCGGTTCGAGCGGCGAGAACACCACCGGCAGCGTGCGGGCGTAGCGATACTCGCCGCGGCGAATCGGCTCCGGCGTAACTTTTGCGAATTCGCCGATATCCTGCTTCGTTCGCGTGAGCCAGTCGCCATAAAGAATGTTCGAGTCGAGCGGGTCGATGGCGATGTAGCCGTACTCGAAAATGCCCGGCAAACGCCAATCGCGGAATGTGATTTCGCCGTAGTCGCTGCGGCTCAGCGTCGCAACAGAGCCACTTTCCTGCTGCGAGCCGTAAACCCAATACGGAAAACGATTGTCGGTGGTGACGTGATAGAACTGGGCGGTTGGCTGGTTGTACCAAGTGCTCCACGTCGCGCCAGCGTTCACGCTGATGACCGTGCCTTGATCGGAGCTGAGCGCGATGATCTGCGGATTTTCCGTGCTGATCCAAATGCGCTGGTAATCGTCGCCGCCGGGCGCGCCTTTGAAACCTACAAAAGTTTTTCCACCATCCGTTGACTTCCACGTCGTGGTGTTTGCGACGTAGATGACTTCCGGATTGTCCGGCGCGACAGCGATGCCCATCGCGCCGGGGCCGCGGCCACCGATGCGATGGTCCGCGTTTACCTGTTTCCATGTTTCTCCCGCGTCATCGGAGCGGTAGACACCTCCATTTTTTTTCGCTTCCACCGTGGCATAAATGCGGTTCGGCTCGCCGTGCGAGACGGCAATGCCGATGCGGCCGATGCCATCGCCGGATTCGGGAAGGCCTTTGGTGAGCGGACGCCAGTTGCTTCCGCCATCGGTGGATTTGAAAATGCCGCTGCCGGCGCTGATGAACGATTCGCCGCTGCGAATTTCCCAAGGCGCGACGCGCGCGGCCCACAACACCGCGTAGATTGTTTGGGGGTTTGCGGGATCGAAAGCGAGATCGGCGGCGCCGGTGTTTTCGTCCGTGTAGAGAACTTTCTGAAAAGTTTGACCACCGTTGGTGGAACGGAAAACGCCGCGCTCGGCGTTGGGACCATAGGGATGGCCTTGGGCGGCGACGAAAACACGGTTGGGATCTTTCGGGTCGATGAGGATCGCGGTGATTTGTTGGGCGTCGCGGAGGTTTTGCAAATGCGTCCAGGATTTTCCGGCGTCGGTGGATTTGTAAATGCCATCGCCAGTAGCGAGATCGGGGCGCTGCAATCCTTCGCCACTGCCCGCATAGATGATGTTCGGATCGGATGCAGCAACGGCAAGCGCGCCGACGGAGCCAGTGGGCTGGTCGTCGAAGATCGGGTCCCAGGTGTTTCCGAAATCGGTGGTCTTCCAGACGCCGCCGTTGACGGCGGCCATGTAGAAAACGTTTGGCTGGTGCGGCACGCCGGAGATGGCCACGGTGCGGCCTCCGCGGAACGGACCGATGCAGCGCCAGCGCATTTCGGAATAAAGCTTCTGATCGAATTGCTGCGCGTTCGCCGTTGTGCAAAAAATAGTTGCGACGATGATTCCAACGATGAAGCACTTCCCTGCCGCACCGATTCGCATCCGAGTCCTCCGCGAGAAAGGAGAGGATACTCTGGCTGCAAGAATGGAGCAACGCGTGGCGGCGGTTGAGTCGGAAAGTGGAAACTAGAAGGTAGAAAATGGAAGCAAAAATACGTGCCCTCGGCTCCGGGGCACAGAAGAGCACAGCCAAGAATGGCTGTGCCACAAGAACCCCGAGGGGAGCGAGAGCCGAAGCGGTGATGGGTGTGGTGTGGCATGGGATGGTCGGGTCAGTCACGCTCGGGACGAGGGAGGTCAAAGATCCATTGCTGGGGCTCGTCCTTGGCGGGCTTGGTTTCGAGGGTGATGGCGCGATGGGAGTGGAGGAGCTGGTTGGTGATGTAGGCCAGGACGGAAGCGCGGCGGGGGGAGATGCGACCTTTGGTGACGAGGGTGAGAAGGCGGGCGAGGAATTGGTTGATGTCGAGGGCGGAGTTGAACTCGGAGAGCTGCGGGAGGAGTTCCCCGGAGAGGTCGAGGGAATCATTTGGCGGTTGCTGGAGTCCAGCGCCGATGGCAGCACTCTCCGTCAAGTGGTGGAGGCAGAGACCCAGATGGGAACCGGAGGCGAATTTCCGGCAGCGTTTGCCGTTGGGGAAGAGGTGCTGGCAGCGGCCCTCTTTTGGCGCATGCGGCCGGGATGAGTCGATTCTTGATGTAACTGCTGGAATATCAATGGTGGAGCCGGAGTTCGCGATTGTTGAGTTCATGATTTCCTCGTTGGGGGGTACACCCCCCATGAAAGATGGATTATTTTCAAAACAAAGGAGTTGCGGGAAGAGCATTTTGCAAGTAGCTGAACAGAAAGGGGATGGACGACGGGAGATTTTGTAACAAGGGACAGGAGACTTGGGCCGAGTAAGAAGGCGCAAAAGTGGGGATGCTGGGCTGAACGAGCGGGATGGCGGCTGAGTATCACGACCCATGATAGCATGAGACTGTTACCTTGTCCAATACTTTCTTGTATGGTACTGGTTTCGAATGAAAACGGTAGTACTTTCGAATGGAAATTGCGGCTTAAGATGAAGAAACGGAACGGGTAACGCTGAGAATCAGTTTTTAGTGGCTAGTTGTTAGTTTCTAGTCGGAGAAGGGAGATTGATCTGGTAGCGGGGCGGACGCCAGCCGAATCGGCTCCGAGTACACGGGATGCCCCAGGCGCGTAGTAGAATGGGGTCTAAAGGGTGGATAGAAAAGGCGCGATATGTCTAATGTGTTGATCCATAAAGCGAGAGAGTTGAAACCGCAGACTCGTGCTGCGGTTGAGGCAGAATTGGGCCGGTCCCTCAAGGATGACGAAGACGTGAGCATCATGGCGTTCGCGACGCATGAGGCCCCGGCTGGCGAGGCGCGAGCGCGGGCCGGTCAAAAACTGAAATCCTATTTCAAGAGAATTGACAAGCAGAGCGCGAGTGTAACTGACGAAGATGCGGAAGCGGCACTCCAAGAAGCGTTGAAGAAAGCGCGCCCGGGTTAGCGCGGATTGGTGGAATGACAAACGGTGGTCAAAATCAAATTCAACGTCCACACCCTTCACCAAAATCGAGAAGGGATGCGGCACCCAAAAGCTTCCGAGCGGTTCGAGGGTCAGCCACCAGCCTGAGTGGTGACGAAGAAACGGCGCTAGAAGGCATTCTTATCCGTGTCAATGAGAAGGACTATGGACGTTAGGGCGTAGTCTTAGGTGGCGCGAGAGCGATCTCGAACGCTTCAACTGTGCGCGTAACTTCTTCGGCGACCCCGTAAAGCGCTGGAATGACCGCCTCACCCTCGAAGGGAATTCCAAGGTCGAAATATACCGCTGCGGCCGCATGGCCCTTATCTGTCACTGTAAGATTTCCCCCATAAGTTTCAGAAGGAAGCCGAATGAGACTAGATTCATCTAAGAAGTAGGACATCTTCTTAAGCGGGACATGTTTATCATCCTCAAGGCAAATACCAGCAAAACCCATAAACTTCAACACTGGAATGAGAAGTTGATGCTTGTCCCGAATGTTGAGATCGTCGAGAGCCCAGAGGGCAAAATTTCCAGTCTTGTAGGATTTTATGGAGTTGAGCAGCAGACCGTGAACAGTCACGGAGATTTGCTTCTTTTCGAAAGTAGTCTTAATGCGTCTTTCTAGTTCATCCCGCGTATCGAGAACTGGGAATCTCGACCATTTAGTGTGATTAACAGAGATTTCGTAATAGAGAAGGTCCAAGGCACATCTGAGATTGTGCAAAGCATCGCCGATGAGGAGCGCAGTGTTATTAATGGGAAATGGCGATTTATCGACATCAAACCGGAGGAAATTTGCCCCGTAAGTATTTTTCTCGACGGTGACAGTGTAAAAGTCAGAACTACTAAAAGCTAAGAGAAGCGAATTAATGTCATTGATGTGCTTCTTGGCCCTTTCAATCTTTAGACGAGGCCGTGCAAAATCTGGCATGACTGGCGGAGGCTACAACACAACTAAGTACCACGCAAGTAAGGGATGCCCCACCAGATGGCCCTTTTTTTCGATCGTAAACAGCTTTCGGTGATAGAGGAGACGGCTCATTGCTCCCGGTCCTTCTTGGCCTTTTCCACCCGCTTTTCGTTTGCTTCCTTGAGCGACTCGCTGATGAACGCCGGTTCTCCGACCCGTTTCTCATTTCCATCGCAAAGAAACTGTGCAAGATGAAATCCCTATTGCACGAGTCTTGCACATTTCAGGGCCTGCCGGCAGAAACGGTCGAGCATCCGCTGACACTCTTGGATTGCGGCGCTTTGCACGCAGGGACTGTCCTGGGCGAAGGCGACGAGACGTTTTTGTAGAGGAAGAGGACGCTGGGGCCGAAGGAGAGGAGCAAGATGGCGAGGCCGGTGGCAAGGGTTCGTCGGAATGTCTGAAAGTCGAAATGTCTAAATGTTAAAGGAATATGAGGGGAGGGATTTCATCCCGCCGAATGCGCGGGATGGTGCGGACGTCTCTCTGCGCAGGGCGAGAAAAGAGGAAGAGAGATTTCTCTCTTCGCAGGCCGACGCATTCGCAGGAGCGAATGCGGAAGAGAAAAGTCGGCCTGCTCCGTTCGAAATGACGGTGCCGCATAGCAAAGAAATGATGGCGACATGAAGTCGCCGCTACAAGCGAGATCACCGGCCTGAAGACCGGCCACTACTGGGGGCACAAGGGGATAGGAGGCGCGGCGTTTTTTGTAGAGGAAGAGGATGCTGGGGCCGAAGGAGAGGAGCATGATGACGATGCCGGTGGCAAGGGATCGTCGGAACGTCTAAACGTTGGAACGTCTAAACGTTGAAGGAATAAGAGAAGAGAGATTTCTCTCTGCGCAGGCCGACGCATTCGCAGGAGCGAATGCGGAAGAAAAAGTCGGCCTGCTCCGTTCGAAATGACGGTGGGGGGCGGTGCCCTGCGGGAGGAGAGCCCGGGTGGCGCTAGCCGGAGGGGCGCGGTGGGTAGGAGTCGAGGCGTTTTTTGCAGAGGAAGAGGACGCTGGGGCGGGAGGAGAGGAGCAGGCAAGAGCGAAACTAAAAACTAGAATCAGAAACTAGAAATTCGAAACGAGAAACTAGAACTCAGAAACTAGAAACTAGAAACTAGAAATCAGACGCGCCAGTTCGAGTTACTGTCTCGCAATAAGAAGCAAGAATAGGGAGCCGCGAATAGCGCCTAGGGCGATGATTGGAGTACGGCCCGAAAGGCAGGAAAGGTATGGAGGAGACGAAACCGAAGGAATCCGTGTATTCGGGCGAACCGACCAAGATCACGGGACCGGATTCGCTGCGAAGCACAACAGCGGCTGCGGAGTCCTCGGGGACGGAAAAGACCGCCTCGAAGCAAACGCAAACGGCGCAAAAGGTGGTTGCGCCAGAGATCAGCCAGACGGGCGCGGCTGGGACGTTGGCGGAGTTTGCGGAGTTCCTGAAACGCACGAAGCGCGTGTGGTTGATTGTTGCGGGAGCTATTTTCGGAATGATGGCGGTGGTGACGGTAGTGACACGCATGTCCGAGCGGGCCAGAAACGCACGGGAGAAGCGGCAGGAACAAGCGGTACTAGAAGTGATGCCGGAAAACTTGATCGCGCGGTGCGGCCCACCGGCGGAAGACGTGACGAAAGAAATGTATCCCGTGGTGCTACGGACGATGAGCTACCAAGGCGGAGAGAACGAGAAAATCGTGTTCGAGTTCAGCAGGACGGCAGAGGCAAAGAGCGATTGGGTGTTTCTGTCCATGAAAGACCAGAGCGGAACCAGGAGCTTCGAAACGACGGAAGCGAAAATCGCTGCGCTGCCGTGCCTGGATTCGATGAAGTGAACGCTCTACCATCGTAAGAATTCCAAGGTAAAACACTTTGAGCCGTAGTGCCCCCGACATACGGCGCTCATCGCGGGAAATGGATGAGAGTTCGGAGCGGAAAACCACCGGTCTTCCCGGTAGGAACCGGGACGCACATAACGCGGAAGACCGGCCACTACAAAGGAGGATGGCGACGTCCCGACCGGGCCGGGATAAATGCCGTCGCCGCTACACAGAGGGGCGAGGGGGGTAGGAGTCGAGGCGTTTTTTGTAGAGGAAGAGGACGCTGGGGCCGAAGGAGAGGAGCATGATGGCGATGCCGGTAGCGATGCCAAAGCTGGTGGCCATGGGCGCGGAACAATCTTGGCGGCGGCGGACGATGATGTGGCAAGGGACAACGATGAGGAGTTCCAAAACGCTGCCCTTGAGCAGCCAGGAAATGAGCGTGGTTAGCACTGCTGAGGAGTTCCGGAAATAGAAGTAGAAGAGGATGGCCCAGAGCAGCCAGGCGGCGCCCCAAAAGAGGAGGATATTCGTTTCCTCGTCGAAGAACTTTCCCCAAAACCTATCGCCGCGAATGGCGAATCCCAAGGACCAAATCACGGCGGAGGAAAGAAGAGCGGTGAGGAGCGCGCCTACGGTGATGGAAACGAGAATGTGGGCGCGGGGCTTGAGGCGTTTGAAAGAGGTATCGACGGATAGAAAAAGTAGAAGCGCCTGACTGGCCAGGATTGCCCCGGCAGGAATCCAGAAAAACCAGTTGCCGTAAGTATGGAATACGTCACTGAAAAAGTCTGACCAGCGTGGATGGTAAAGGCCAACAAGAAAGACCGCGGCGGGAACGATCAGGCCCAAGAGGATCAGGGCGTAAAAGACGGAAATCACGATCCCCCATTTGCGCATAGGGCCTCCTGT
>JBGQDD010000033.1:0-13066 GCA_041495665.1 Candidatus Acidiferrum sp. | reverse complement strand
TCGTCATCCACCACCAACAACTTTCCCATCGGTCGGCTCCCTCCATCAGTGAGAACGGCTACCGCTTGGCACCGGGTCTAACTCTGTTTTCAGACCGGGCAAAGTCTTCCTGGGACTGTCCAGGACTTCCCGGACTTTACCTATCAAAATTTCTTCCGTGAACGGTTTGTGCAAGAGGTTGGTTCCTTTCTGCAGAACTCCATGGCCGGCGATGAAACTGTCCGTGTAGCCGGACATGAAGAGGACGTTCAGACCAGGCTGACGCATCGACAATTGCTCGGCCAAAACGCGGCCGTTCATACCAGGCATGACCACGTCCGTGAGCAAAAGGTCGAAAATGCCGGAGTGCTGCCCGGCGATCTCCAGAGCGGCTTCTCCATTCGGGGCCGAAAGCACGCGGAATCCGTTTGATTCGAGAAAAACTTGCGCCAGTTTCCTTAAGGGGTCCGCGTCTTCCACGAGAAGAATCAGTTCTGATCCGTGCGGTCTTTCCCTCGAATCGGCCACAACCTTGGCAACCGGAACTTCCTCGACGTCCAAGTGCCTTGGAAGGAAGATCTGAAAAGTCGACCCTCTGTCCGGCACGCTGTCCACCCAAATATATCCGTTGCTTTGCTTGACCACGCCGTACACGGTCGCGAGACCTAGGCCTGTACCCTCTCCTACTTTCTTGGTGGTAAAGAACGGCTCGAAGATATGCGCGATCGTCTCGGCATTCATGCCGCACCCAGTATCTGTGATCGCGAGCATCACATAACTTCCTATCTTAGAGCCGGGATGATCGCGGGTGTATGCCAGGTCGAATTCTCTGTTGGCGGTTTGCATCAGGAGCTTCCCGCCGGTAGGCATGGCGTCCCGCGCATTCACTGCCAAGTTCATGATCACCTGTTCGATCTGGCTCTGGTCGGCTTTGACATCCCCGAGCTCGAGATCCAGAGAGAGAGAGACGTTGATATCCTCGCCCAACAGGCGCGGAAGCATTTTCTCCATGTCCGATACGAGTGAATTCAAGCCCAGGACGGAGGGAGTCAAAACCTGCTGCCGGCTGAAAGCCAGCAACTGGCGCGTCAATGAGGCAGCGCGCTGGCCTGCTTTTTCGATCTCCGTGGCAAATTCGTAGGTGGGCTGGCTCTTGTCCAGGGACTTCTTCAATACACCGCTATACCCGATGATGACTCCGAGAAGATTGTTGAAGTCATGAGCGATTCCTCCCGATAACCTTCCGATGGCCTCCATCTTCTGCGCCATTCGTAGCTGGCGCTCCAGAGTGCGTTTTTCCGTCACGTCTTCCGCAAAAACCTCGAAATATCCGGGGCCTCCATCCTTGACGTCGACATGGTGCCCCGAGCACCGCACCACGATCGGCTCCCCGTTTAGCCGCTTCCATTCCAGTTCGATGTCCTTCAATTCCTTTGACTCGGCCAGGAACTCATTCATTCGTTGATAGTCGGAGGGGTGGCGAAAAACTTGCGTCGCGAGATCTGCTTTGAAAAGATCTTGCGCGGATTCATAACCAAGCATTCTTTGAAGGGCCGGGTTCACCTCCAAGAATTGGCCCGTCATCGTCGCCCGGTAAATCCCGTGAGGTGCTCCCTCCACCAGAGACCGGAAACTCGCTTCCGAGCGCAACAAGGCCTCTTGCGCCTTTTTACGCTCCGTAATGTCACGGTTCACAATCACAAGTTTTTCCGGCTCGCCGTTTTCGTTGCGGATGACGCTTGCGACTGATTCCAGCACCAGCCAATCACCATTCTTGTGACGAAAACGATATTCCAGAATAGTTGCCACCCCCGTCTGACGGGCTTCCTTGGCGGCATTCATAACCCGCTCGCGGTCTTCTGGATGGATCTGCGCGAACCCGGATGAAGCCTGAAGTTCTTCAGGCGAATAGCCCAGTATTTTCTGATAAGAGAGACTGTTGAAAATCCTGCGGCCTTCCAAATCCACGACCGCAATCATGTCCGCCGCATTCTCGCTGATCAAATGAAAGAGCTCTTCTCGTTCGATCAATTGCCGCCGAATCCTGTGAATTTGCAGATGCTGATAGATGGTGTAGAGATCGAACAAGAATACGAGGGCCACGAGACCACGCACGGCTTGCGGGAGAACATAGAGGGCATGGAAGTCCTGGGGCGATGAGGGATTCGGAAGCAGAAATGAAGCCAGCGCCAGTGTCAGTAGCAGTGTGATGATAGCCGCCGCTACCCACAACCACCATTCACGGCGCTCGATCTTCCGAAAGTTCGCTCGGAGTACTCTAGCCCCCGTGTCTGGAAAACTGCCCGGCGTCTTGCTGTTTTTCATTCTCATAAACCGCAAGTGCAGGCAGTTTCAGACCGCACCTGCGCCCCGCCTTTCCCGCGTCGTACAGATAAAAACATGCTGGAGTTCCGCACGCAATCGAGATTCCCCTGCTCTTGGTCGAACTTTGGCATGCAGGATCGCTAATGAGCAGCGCATGCCGTGAAAAGCAGGTGCAAGTCATGTGCCAAGTCAGAATCATGGTCCGCTGCGCGATTCAGTTGGCTGCACACACACGTCTGGCATTTGCTCTTCCTCAATGCGTTGATTCTCTTGATATTTCGTGATGCGGGGCATTACGAATCGCGCTAGCCAAGGTTGGATTATTCTAATCAAAACCGAAACTGTACAATTTTGGGGCACTGAGTCCGCAGGAGTGACCAGATCGGGACTAAACCGTCGTTTTGATTTTGCGCACGCTAAATTGACTTCACACTGGATGAGCGTATGTTTGAAGAATAGAAATTTCCAGCCCGTGGGAGGATTTGATGAATCGCTATCTTGCTGCAATCTCGCTGTCTGCCTTTTCTATTGGTGTGCTGGTAGCAGGGTGTCAAAAGCCTGCAGACCAGCAATCCAGCCCGGACGCCAACTCTTCTCCCTCCATGGCGGAAGCGGCGAAGACCGCTGTGAAAAAGGCCATCGAGCCAAAACCTCTGGTCGTTCCTGCTGACACCGTGATCGCTGTCGTTTTGGATCAGACCATAAGCTCGAAAACCAGCAAATCTGGGGACAAGTTCTCAGCGACCGTTGAATCTCCCGTTGAAGTCGAAGGGAAGGTCGCCATCCCGAAGGGTGCCCGCGCAGAGGGAGTCGTGAATGATGCGAAAGCTGCCGGCCGTTTCAAGGGTGGAGCCGCGCTGGCCCTCACGCTCACGAGCGTCACTGTCAACGGGAAGGATCATGAAATTCAGACCTCCGCTGCAGCGATGTCCAGCAAAGGTAAAGGCAAGCGCACCGCAACCATGGTGGGTGGTGGCGCTGCCGGGGGAGCGGCCATCGGGGCAATCGCCGGTGGCGGGAAGGGCGCTGCTATCGGCGCGTTGATCGGTGCCGCAGCGGGTACGGGTGGTGCAGGATTCACCGGCAACCGCGACATCACACTAGCGGCGGAGACGGCGCTCGATTTCAAACTGCTTCAGCCCGTGAGTATCAAACAAAAATAGCATCGAGCGTTCCCGGCCCTGCGAAGTATTTATTCTATGGGTGATAACTGTCCATTCAGATTGGCTCCTTTGATCCGCCCTTGGCAATTCGGTTCAAGGGAGCCATGAAAACCGCGTAACATCTGCGTCCTCTTTGCGTAATACAATTGAGCGTCCCAACCATGCCCACCCCCATGATGTTCATTCAAGCTGAAAGTGTGTCCCGGGAATATCGGCTGGGTGAAACCGTCATTCGTGCCGTCGACGCCGTCTCCCTCAACGTTGAAAAGGGCGAATTCCTGGCCCTTTTGGGCAGCTCCGGATCGGGCAAGTCAACGCTCTTGAGCATGATGGCCGGGCTCGACCGTCCCACTTCCGGCGCGATCCGTGTGCGGGAGCGCAACCTGGCCGAATTGGAAGCGGACGAGCTCGCACGGTATCGCCGCGAAACGGTCGGTATGGTCTTCCAGTCGTTCAACTTGCTGCCGCGCATGACGCTCGAGGAAAATGTCGAGTTGCCACTGCGGTTGGCCGAAGTCGATCGCCATGACCGGGCGTCCCGCGTAGGCGAGGCTCTCGAGCGCGTGGGGCTTGGCGCAAGGAGACGGCATCGGCCGAGCGAGCTGTCCGGTGGTGAGCAACAGCGTGGCGCGCTCGCGCGCGCACTCGTGAATCGCCCGGCGATTTTGTTTGCCGACGAGCCGACGGGAAACCTCGATAGCGTCAACGGCGAACAGATTCTTCTCCTGTTGCGAGAGATTCAGGATTCCCTCGGAATGACTATCATCATGGTCACGCACGAGCGGCCACTGGCCAAAAAGTTTGCCAATCGCATCGCGCTCCTCTCCGATGGAAAGCTCGTCAGCGACGGGGTGCAGCGTTGAAAACGCGAGACCTGGGCGAACTGGCGGCGCGCAATTTGCGCGAAGCTGTGCTTCGCAACTCGCTCACTACGCTGGGCGTTGCCGTTGGAGTTGCTTCCCTGGTGGCCATGCTTTCGCTGGGTGTCGGGCTGCAGACATTAGCCTCGCAACGCCTCACGCGTTCGGGCTTGTTCGACGCGGTGTTCGTTACATCGCAACGGAATTTTCGCGGCCCGGGACAGCGCCGACCAACAGATTCGACTCCAAAACAGGAATCGCGTGCTCTGGACGAGGACGCGCGCCAGCAACTCAGCAAGCTCTCCAACGTTACCGAAGTCTATCCGCAAATCCGATTTATCACCGACGTGCGCTATGCTGGCAAGTCTGAAACGACTTCCGTTCTCGGCCTTCCTGATTCCTCGCGCTCGAGCGGCGCTTTTGAAGGAATGACCGGCGCGTATTTTTCCTCGCCAACTGCGAATGAAGCAATCCTCCAAATCGAATTCGCAAAAGTGCTCACGGATCAGCCGCCATCGCTGGTAGGCAAAGATTTGACTTTGCGTTATGCCGAACGCGCAGCGCTTTCTAAAGACACGGACGACGAGGCGCTTCTCGACAGCATGATGGGCTCGGGCACGCCGGGCGGCATTTCGATCGTCCCGCGAGAGAAGACCCTGCGCATCATTGGCGTCACTGAATCAGACCCTTCAGCGGGCATTGGCGGGTTCGGAGGCGCGCGCATTTACCTCCCGCTCAAGACCGCGGAACAACTCCATGTTGCACAGCCGGATGATTTGCAAGCCTTCCTGTCCGGCAATTCCGCGAAACCTTCTTACATGGCGTTGACCGTGCGCGTTCATTCGCCCAAGGACGTGCTTCAAGTTGAAGCGTCGATCAAGCAGCTTGGCTTCGCGACTTTTTCTCTTCTGGACGCCACCAAGAGTCTCCGGCTTGTCTTCACCGTCTTTGATCTTTTCCTGGGCCTGTTCGGAAGTTTGGCGCTGACCGTCGCTTCACTCGGCATCATCAACACTCTGGTGATGGCCATCCTCGAACGCCGCCGCGAGATCGGCATCTTGAAAGCGCTTGGCGCAACCGACCGCGACGTGCGCAGTCTTTTCTTTGCGGAAGCTGGCGCCATGGGGCTCTTCGGCGGATTCTTCGGTGTCGCGCTCGGCTGGCTGATCGGGCAGGCCCTGACTTGGGGCACCACGATCTACCTTCACAAGCAAAACCTGCCTGGCGTAAAAATATCTTATGTACCCTGGTGGCTGGCTTTAGGCGCAATCGCATTTGCGATCATCGTCAGCCTCGTCGCGGGACTCTACCCCGCGTCGCGTGCAGCTCGCCTTAATCCTGTGGAAGCTCTCCGCTACGAGTGAACCCCGGCAATATTCAGTCATAAGGAAGGCCTACGTAGTTCTCCGCCAGCGAAGTCGCCGCCGCGCGCGAACTCGTCACGTAGTCCAATTCGGCGAGATGAATGTTATGAGAGAAGCTGTCTTCGTTTTGGAAACGGTGGAGCATTGACGTCATCCACCACGAGAATCGCTGGACCTTCCAGATGCGCCGGGAGCATGTTTCCGAGTAACGCTCGAACGCTTCCTTCTTTCCTGCCTTGTAGAAATCCACCAGAGCTCGCGTTAGAACGCGCACATCCGAGACCGCCAGGTTCAGTCCTTTGGCGCCGGTGGGCGGGACAATGTGAGCCGCATCTCCAAGAATAAAGAGCTTTCCAAATTGCATGGGCTGAGCGACGAAACTGCGCATGGGCGTGATTCCCTTTTGCAGCACCGGCCCGTCTTTCAGAACCCATCCATCGCGCGTCGCCATCCGAAAGCGAAGTTCATCCCAGATTCGATCGTCAGACCAGTTGGCGATATCCTCGTCCGGCGAGCATTGAAGATAGAGGCGCGAAATTTCCGGCGAGCGCATGCTCAAAAGCGCAAATCCCTGCTCGTGATAGGTGTAGATCAATTCGTCCGAAGCTGGCGGGACTTGCGCGAGTATGCCGAGCCATGCGAAAGGATAAATTCTCTCATGCACGCGAAGGATGCTAGAAGGAATCCTCGGCCGGCAGATGCCGTGAAAACCGTCACAGCCGGCGATGAAATCGCAGGCGAGCTCCTTCGTTACGCCCTTGTGCGTGAAGAAGATTTTTGGATTGCTATCAATGTCGCGTAAATTCAAGGCTTCCGCATCGAAGAGGATTTGGCCCTTTGCGGCAAGCCTGGCATCGATTAGATCCTTGACGACTTCGTGCTGCGCGTAAATCGTGATGGCCTTGCCGCCGGTGAGTTCCGCCAAGTCGATCCGATGACCTGTTCCCCCAAAACGCAGCTCGATCCCGTGATGCACCAGGCCTTCCTGCTTTAGACGCTCTCCCACGCCCGATTCCACCAGAAGATCGACCGTGCCTTGCTCCAGCACGCCGGCGCGAATTCTCTGCTCCACGTAGTCGCGCCGGTGACTCTCGAGAACCACCGATTCGATTCCCTGCAGGTGCAGAAGATGCGAGAGCACTAGACCCGCTGGACCTGCTCCGACAATTCCTACCTGCGTTCGCATCAACCAGTTGCCTCTCTTTTCGAGAAATACCTGCGCACTTGCTGCTTGTACGGCCTGCAATTCCTTCAGACACCAGATTAAATTGTTTTTCCGTCAATAAACCATCGCAATTCTCAGTCATTCGATTACCGCACAGACGACAGCCGGTTTATCTCTCCCGCAGTTCGGACGAATTGGGGTCTAAGATGCAAGAGCATACATGGGTTTCACAAAGTCCTCAAAACAACTTGCTTTACAAGGGTGCCATCGATTGCATACATTCCTGCTGGATTCCGCACGATTGAGGATCTTGCTGCCTTCGCGCGTCGCCGCAGTTCCGTATAAGATAGAGAAGCGCTGAAATTCCAAGGATGACCATGGAGACTGCCTACATCTGCGACGCCATTCGAACGCCATTCGGACGGTACGGCGGAACGCTTGCTTCAATTCGCACCGACGATCTCGCCGCGATTCCCCTCCGGGCTCTCGTCGAGCGTAACGCGGGTGTCGATTGGAACGCCCTGGACGATGTCATCTACGGTTGCGCCAATCAGGCGGGCGAAGACAACCGCAACGTTGCTCGGATGGCGCTCTTGCTGGCTGGTTTGCCAAAAGAAGTGCCGGGCGCGACGGTTAACCGCCTCTGCGGTTCGAGCATGGACGCTATCGCGTGCGCGGCACGCGCTATCAAGTGCGGCGAGACGGATCTCGTGATTGCCGGAGGCGTCGAGAGCATGTCGCGGGCGCCCTTCGTCATTGCTAAGGCGGACAGCGCCTATTCGCGCTCCATGAAAATGGAAGACACCACGCTCGGCTGGCGATTCATAAATCCCTTGATGAAATCAAACTATGGAGTTGATTCAATGCCGGAGACCGGCGAAAACGTTGCCGAAGAATTTCACATCGGGCGCAGGGATCAGGATCTGTTCGCGCTCCGGAGCCAGCAGCGCGCGGCAGAAGCCATGCGCAGCGGCAGGTTGAAACAGGAAATTGTGGCCGTGCCCATCCCGCAAAAGAAGGGAGACGCTCTCCTTTTCTCGGAAGATGAGCATCCCCGCCCGGACACCACGCTGGAAGCGCTTTCGAAATTGAAACCCGTGGTGAAACCGGAGGGCACGATCACTGCTGGAAATGCTTCGGGAGTGAACGACGGAGCCTGTGCTCTGCTGCTAGCGTCAGAGACGGCATTGAAACGGCACGGATTGACGCCAAGGGCCCGGGTCGTTGCTGCCGCGGCCGCTGGCGTCGCTCCGCGAATCATGGGCATGGGTCCAATTCCCGCGACACGCAAAGTTCTGGCCAAAGCAGGATTGTCGCTCGGGCAAATGGACGTCGTGGAATTGAATGAAGCCTTCGCGTCACAGGCGCTGGCGGTGCTGCGCGAATTGGCAATTTCGGACGACGCGGCGCACGTGAACCCCAACGGTGGTGCGATTGCTCTCGGGCACCCCTTGGGTGCTAGTGGCGCGCGGCTCGTAACCACGGCGCTCTATCAGCTCTTGCGAACCAAAGGTAGATACGCGCTTTGTACCATGTGCATCGGCGTGGGCCAAGGAATTGCCCTGATACTGGAACGCATCTAGCACGACCCAAGATTAACGGGGCTCACAGTTTCATCAAGCAGGAGATGTTCCATCAGAGACGCGAGGAAACCGTTTTCTTTGTTTACGAGGAATGATTACACTCATCGCATGAATCATCTCGATGCCCTCTTCCGCTCTCCGGCGGTCGACAACGTTTTCACGGATCGCGCCACGCTCCAGGGAATGCTCGATTTCGAAGTGGCGCTGGCACGCGCTGAAGCGCGCATCGGGGTTATACCCGCAGCAGCGGCTGCCGCTATTGCTACGAAGTGTCGGGCGGAGCTTTTCGATACTGCCGCGCTGGCGCAAGCCGCTGCTCGTGCTGGAAATATTGCCATTCCCCTCGTAAAGCACCTCACGGCGCTCGTGACGAAAAAAGACAAGCAGGCGGCCCGCTTCGTGCACTGGGGCGCTACCAGCCAGGACGTCATCGACACCGGCCGCATACTTCAACTACGCCAGGCCTTGGACTTGATCGCGCGTGATTTGGACAGCCTGGCACAGCCGCTGGGCGCGCTCGCGCAGAAACATCGCTCCACGCTCATCATCGGCCGCACCTGGATGCAACACGCTGTGCCCACGACTCTCGGCGTCAAGCTTGCGGGCTGGCTGGATGCCATTGTACGGAATCGCGCGCGCCTGACCGAGACGAGAAAGCGCTGCCTGGTGCTCCAGTTCGGCGGCGCCGTGGGAACACTGGCCGCGCTCGGAACCCGCGGTCCGGACGTTGCGAGCCTCCTCGCCGCAGAGCTTGGGCTCGGCCTCCCTGATCTGCCCTGGCACAGCCACCGTGATCGCATCGCGGAAATCGGTGTCACCCTGGGCTTGTGTGCCGGAACAGTGGGAAAAATTGCCCGGGACCTTTCCTTGCACATGCAAACCGAAATCGCAGAAATCTTTGAGCCCGCCGGCGAGGGCCGTGGCGGCTCTTCCACCATGCCGCACAAGCGCAATCCCGTGAGTTCCGCGGTGATGCTACAAGCAGCGATCCGCGTTCCCGGACTCGTCAGCACTCTGCTCACGGCGATGATGCAAGAGGACGAACGCGGCCTGGGCGGTTGGCACGCCGAGTGGGAGACCCTGCCGGACATCGTGCAATTGACCGCCGGCGCCATTCATCACTTGGCCACGATAGTGCCGAACCTCGAAGTCGATGTGCAGCGCATGCGCAAGAATCTCGATCTGACGCAAGGGTTGATCTTCGCGGAAGCCGTAAGCATGGCGCTCGCCGAGAAAATTGGCAAAGCCCAGGCCCATGAAATGGTTGAGGCCGCGTGCGCAAGAGCGCGCAAGGAGAAGCGTGACTTGCGGACGATTCTGAACGCCGACCCAAAGATCGAAGCACAGCTTTCGACCGCTGATCTGGATCGCTTGTTCGATCCGCGCAACTACCTGGGAGCCGCGGAAGAATATGTCTACCGCGTGGTCGCCGCCAGCCGGGGCAAAATTCCTGCAGGGGAAGAGTAACTATTATGCCCATCATCAAGTCCGGGGAAGCCCGCATTCATTACCAGTTAGAAGGCCAGAGTGGATCGTCCGTGCTGGTATTCTCGAACTCGCTCGGCACAAATTATTCCATGTGGGATCCACAAGCGCGCGAGTTTCGAAAGAAGTTTCGCGTGCTGCGCCATGACACGAGAGGTTGTGGACAATCTTCGCTCACCCCGGGACTCTATTCGATCGAGCAGCTCGCGAAAGATGTCCTCGCACTGCTGGATGCATTGGACTTGGACCGTGTCCATTTTTGCGGTCTATCCATGGGTGGAATGGTTGGCATGTGGCTCGGAGTCAACGCGCCCGAACGCCTCAATAAGCTGGTTCTCTGTAACACTGCGGCAAGGATTGGAACTCCAGAGACTTGGAACGCCCGTATCGACGCGGTTCAAAAAAACGGCATGAAATCGATCGCTTCAGCGGTCGTCGAGCGCTGGTTTTCGCCCGCGTTCCGCCAGAAGGCGCCAGCAACAATATCGAATACTCGGAAAATGCTCGAGGAATCAAACCCGGATGGATATTCGGCGTGTTGCGCCGCCGTTCGCGATTTCGATTTCCGCGAACAGGTGAGCAGGATTCGCGGGCCTGCCCTGGTGATCGCCGGCGCGCTCGATCCGGCTACGCCCCCTGCGGACGGACGCTTTCTCGCGCATCAGATTCCGGGCGCGCGATATGTTGAACTTAACGCGGCGCACCTTTCCAATATCGAAGATCAAGACCGTTTCAATAATGAAGTTGCCGCGTTTCTGAACTCTTGAGGAGGCCTGCCGATGGACGAGCGCCAGCGCTACGAGCAAGGAATGAAGGTGCGCCGTGCCGTGCTCGGCGATGCGCACGTGGATGCTTCGCTGAAAAGTCGCAATGAATTCAACGAAGAGTTTCAGGACCTGATCACGCGCTACGCCTGGGGAGAAATCTGGAGCCGCCCTGGCCTTCCCCGGCAAACGCGCAGCATGCTCACGCTGGCGATGATGGTGGCGCTGAATCGGCCTGACGAGCTTCGCATGCACTTGCGTGCCGCCTTAAACAGCGGCGTGACCCGCGAAGAAATCCGCGAGGTTCTCCTGCAAACCGCTGTTTATTGCGGTGTGCCCGCGGCGAACTCGGCATTTCATCTCGCCCAGGAAGTATTGGAGCAGCAAGAGAAGTAAACCTGCCCGTTCGCACCTTGCGCAATGAATGTGGAATGAGGGCCTGAATTCTACTTCAACGCAGCTACACGCTTCTGAGCATCCGCCACTAGGGGATCGCCAGCGCCTTTTTCTTTAATAGAGAGAAATGTCTTGTAGGACTCCACTGCGCCCGGACTCTTCAGGCCTTCACGCGCCCGGCCCTGGTAATAATAAACCGCCGGCAAATAGTGGTAGCTCGGCACGTCGTCTAGAAATATGGAAGTTGCTTCGCCGCGGCGAGTGAGGCACATGTCGAATTCGGAGGAAGCTTCGGTGAACGCCCCGGCATCCAGATACGCCCGCCCAAGATCAAAATGGCCAAGCCAGGTATCGCCAAGTTTTTGCGCTTGTTGAAAAACATTCACGGCCTCGCGGGCTTTCCCCTTCTTGAGTTGCGCCTCGCCCGCGATCAGTCTTGCATAGATCTGCGGTTCTGTTTCGAGCCGTTGCCCGAGAGGGCCGACGAGCTGCAGCGCGCGTGCTTCCTGCCCCGCGGATAGATAAACCTGAGCGGCGCGATACAAAATCCCTTCGTCTTTACTTCCCGCTGCGCTTGCAGCCGTTGCCAGCGCTTCACCTGTTTTATTCAGTGCGAGCTGCGTCTGGGAAAGTGTCGTCTGATCGTACGCCGCCGATTCATTGTCCTTGGCCGCCAGATCATCGGCAATTCCCTTGTGAAGAATCCCAACGGCGTCCGCGAGCCGTCCTTCATAAAGCGCGAGGTCAGCAAGGCCCGTCGCAGCCATCGAAGCTCCGCGCGGACTCATGGCCTTCAATCTGTCATATTCCTTCTGTGCTTCTTCCAAATGTCCTGCGGCGAGCTTGGCAAGTGCCCGCGTTCGCACACCAACTTCAAACTTTGGATTCTCCTTAAGAACCTGCTGTGCTTCATTCGCCGCGGCATCAAAGTCCCCGGCGTAAAGAGCGTAGAGCGAAAGATTACTGCGCTGCTGCACGCTCTGCGGCATGATCTCGATCGCCCGTTTCTGCTCCTCGAGCGCCTTCGTCATGTCCCGCTGATAAAAATAAGCCAGCGCCAGATTCGCGTGGCCGGCCGTGTCTGAAGGATATTGCTTCACCAGCGCCGTCAATTCTTCTATGGCCTTCGGCTGATTGCGCATCAACAGGTAGTAGCCGCTGCGCGTCCGGTACTTTTCCCGGTCGGTCATCCGGTCGATCCGCGACATTGCCGCCTGATAGTTCTTTTCAGCCTCCTGCCGCTTTCCCAGATTCGCGTACATGGCGGCCAATCCTGCATAAGCGCGCCCAAGGTTTGGATCGAGTTCCACGGCGAGATTGTAAGAAGCGATCGCTTCGTCCCATTTGCCGGCCTGCTGCAGATCCTGGCCCATCGCATAGGCATGCGCTGCCTCCAGCGAAGCCGCCGTAAATGTTTCTGCCGCTGACCGTTGCGCGGACTCCGGCGTCGTATCCCCCAAACTCTTTCGGATTCGCTCGGCGAGATTGCCCGCGGCTGCAAGAACGTCTTGCTTGCTGGACGCTTGCCTTTGTTCCTGAAGAATAGACTTGCCAGTCGCGGTATCCATGGCCGTCACGGAAACTTTGTAGCCGCTTCCCTCTTGAGTGATCGATCCGCTCACCACCGCATTTACGCCTTCACGCACCGCGACAAGCTGGGCGAGCGCGGCGTCCATCCGCGTCGTTCCAGGTTGCAGCCGCATGGCTACCTTCTTTGCTTGCCCTCGATTGTAGGAAGAGATGAACGGCGCCCCCTCGAGCGCGATGCTCAACATAGGCTCTAGTGTTCCATCAAAGACCGCGTCGCCCGTCTTGTTCTCGAAATCGGCGATCAATAGTGTCACGGGAGTATGCGGAGCGGCCGGCTGCGAATTGAGTTTCGGCCAGAGCACAAATCCTGCCACGACTAAAAGGGCCGCCAGGCCCGCGCCGACCCACTTTGCATACCCCGGCAGCACGCTGGCTCTTCCCATCGTGACGCG
>JBGQDD010000032.1:0-13484 GCA_041495665.1 Candidatus Acidiferrum sp. | reverse complement strand
GTGCCGGTGCCGTTTACCCTGACCGGGTCGGGGCATCCCGGATGCACCTGCGGGACCCCCAACCCCCGCCTTCCGTAGCTCCCAAGAATTTGCGCCGCCACCAGTGAGCTCTACCCCTTTGTTTTCTTCGCTTTGCGAGAGCATTCGAAAGATTCGCTAACTTGTTCAATATAAATACTTTATTAGTACTTGACAAACACTATAATATACGATACCATGAGTCGTGAATGCTCGACTCCACCTCCGCCAGCCGAGATACCCGCACCATCCCCATCATGCCGCCCTGTATGCCCACGATTCTGCTCCGGAATCCGATTCTCTGCGTAACCTCTGCGTTCTCAGCGTCTCTGCGTTATATTTTTCTTCCTCCTTTTCTTCGGCGAGTCTTCACCAGTCACGAATCACCACTCACCAACCACTAAGTCTTTTCCTTTCACACTCTTCCACACTCTTTTGCACGCATCGAAAACTCAAGTCCTTTATTTTCAAGCAATTCCGCACTCTTTGCCAAAAACAACCGGGGGTGGGGGTACCCCCCTCTCTCCACGAGGATCAAAATGAAACCACAAACTCCTAATTCCGCCGTCCTATCCATCCGTTGCGCTTACCGCTCGTCCGCTGGCCGTCAATGCCGTCTCACTGTCTCCGACGCGCGCTCCGGCCTCTGTCTGCAACACCGCACCGCTCAAATGCAGATGGAGGCCGCCGATCACTACGCCCACCTCACCAGGAACTACCATGACTTCCAAACCGCTCAGGGCATCAACCATTCCCTCCACAGCCTCTACGAACTCCTGGCCCAGAACCACATCTCGCCGCGCCGCGCCGCCGTTCTCTCCTACATCAGCAGCCTGCTTCTGCGCACCCTGCCGCAAATCGACGCCGATAAGGCCGCCGGAATCTTCGACCCCACCAAACCCAGGCCCATAAACGTCGCCGTCCGAGACGAAGATGCCGATTCCGACGAGGACGAGGACTCCGACCTCGACCCTGATTCGGACTCAGACTCCGGCTCGGACCCGAAAACAGACACAGACTCAGACTCGGACTCGGGCTCAGACGCAGGCGCCAATCCGGACTCCGCCAATACTTGGGATCTCCTCATCCCGGAGCCTGACCCCAAGAAGAAACCGTCATGACAAATCATCGGGCTCATCCCTTGCAAAGCGGGGCGGGGCCATCTACGCTACTGGGCCGGAGGAAACGAAGAGTACCTTCATGCCTGGTCTCTCACCGGAACTGCTCGCGATGGGATTTATCTGGTACGTCGCGTTTCTTTTTTCCACCACTTGCCATGAAGCGGCGCACGCGCTGGCCGCCAAAATCGGCGGGGACGATACGGCGTTTGCCGGGGGACAGGTGTCGCTCAATCCCATCCCGCACATCCAGCGTGAACCCTGGGGCATGGTGGTGATTCCGCTCCTGTCGCTGATCGCGACTGGCAGCCTTTTCGGATGGGCCAGCGCACCGTACGATCCCGCGTGGGAGCGGCGCCATCCCCGCCGCGCCGCGTGGATGGCTCTGGCCGGGCCGGCAACGAACTACACGCTGATGCTGATCGCGGCGCTGATTATGAGGCTCGGTTGGACCTACCACTGGCTTCGGGTCGACACCGTGAGCGGCCGTGCGGACTTCGCCACGAGCGCTCTTGGTGTTTTTTTCTTCCTCAATTTGCTGCTCGGAACGTTTAATCTTCTGCCGGTTCCGCCGCTCGATGGCAGCACCGGCATCATGCTGTTCATGGGGGAAGCCCGCGCGCAGCGCTACCTGGACTGGCTACGGGGGAGTAGCTATGCCATGGTGGGGCTTCTGCTGGCGATCGTCGCCTTCCGTTACATTTTTGGACCGATTGAAGGCGTCGCCATGGATGTACTGCTCCCCCGCCAACTCCTGTCGCCCCTTATTAAAACAATTTTCCGGCAGTGAGATGGCTGCCCCAGTTGTAAACATGCAGCGCCGGGTTGTTCCGTCTCCGCACAGTTTCAGAGTCTTCACCCTCTACTAAACACTCTACTTTCATCTACTTGGCGCAAACTCGCCTGGCAGGGCATCTGCAGTTCCCTTCTGCTGAGGTTGCCTATGCTCTTGACTGTCCATCGTCCCATCACCAATTCTTATCCGGTCGAAGCATCGGGTTGGGATAGCGCCAAGTCCTTCTTCGTAGAGAAGTCCGAGCTCGAGTGGAATGAGCAGACCGGTAAGTACTTGGCCCTCAGTCATTCGCTCTGCTCCGGAGCTATGATCTTCCTGCGACTCCTGCAACCCACCTCCCCAGATCGTTCCCTTCCCGTGGCTTACCACGTTCAGCATATCGGGGTCACGCCCGAGGGACAGCAACAGTTCCGGCTCAACCAAATCCAACCGAATGGCGGTTCGAGAGATAAACCGGAATAGTTCGAAAAATCAGGGCAACAAATAGAGTGCCAATTATTGAAAGAGGCGTGGGAGTTCGGAGGAGAGAGAGTTTTCTTTCTGCAGAACCCCTTTGGCGCTGTGCCAGAGTGGGAAGAGAGGGATCAATTTTGGACCGAAATGGGGCAAAAGTTGCGATTCGGATGGCAATTCGAGTCAGGCGCTGCCTCCATTTGGAAATCATTCCGGCGACCGAGCGGATTTTTATCCCGCAAAGAGCAATAACTGCAATAGTTTCCATGGAATTGTGAACTCGAAGCGATCCTTGAGAAATTCCAAGAACGGGCTGGAGGAGAGAGTGCGGAAGTGGCACATGGGTTGCGACAAGATAGCGCATTGTGGGATTGGTATCGACAAAGACGGTTGAAATCGTCGCTCTGAAATCCTCCTTGACACCGTGCATCCTGGATGACGATCCGGCGCAACTAGAGATGTTGTCGGCAGTGATTGCGAACATGGGATATGAGGCCATCCCTACGTCCGATCCGGAGGAGGCGCTGAAACTGGTGAAGCGTGGCCAGTGCCGGCTGGTGCTGGTGGATGTGCATATGCCGGGGATGGACGGATACGAGTTCCTGGATCAAGCGTTACGCAGCGATCCCGGGGTGCACATCATTCTGATGACGGGAGATTACACGCTGGATTCGGCGCTGGAAGCGATCCGCCGGGGAGCGTCGGATTTCTTGCCCAAGCCCATCGACCGCGCGCGGTTGAAGAGATCGCTGGACGACGTTGCGGCCCTGTATGACCAGAGGCGGCGGGTAAGGGCGCTCGAAGAGCAATTGCTGAAGGACCTGGAATTTCATGGCATCGTGGGGAAAGGTCCGGCGATGCTGGAAGTATTTGATTTCGCGCGGAAGGTCGCGCGTCACTACACCAACGTTCTGCTGGTGGGGCCGACGGGAACGGGAAAGGAGTTAGTCGCCCGAGCCATCCACCAGATCAGCCCGGTGAGCCAGCAGAAACTAGCGGTATGCAACTGTTCGGCGATGGTGGACACGCTGCTGGAGAGCCAGCTTTTTGGACACGTGCGCGGTTCGTTTACGGGGGCCACGGACACGCGGCCGGGATTGTTTGAATATGCCAACGGCGGAACGGTGTTCCTGGACGAGGTGGGAGAAACATCGCTGCCGATGCAAGCAAAGCTTTTGCGGGTGATTCAGAACCGCGAGATTCAGCGAGTGGGCTCGCCCGAAGTGCGGCATATCGACGTGCGGCTGATCGCCGCGACAAACCGGGATTTGCGCGCGGAGGTGCTGGCAGGGCATTTTCGCGAAGATCTTTTTTACCGGTTGAGTTCGATCCAGATCCGCATTCCCTCGCTGACCGAACGGCTGGAAGATATTCCGCTGCTGGTGCAATTCTTCCTAAAGAAATACAACAGCGCTTACGGAAAAAACATTTTCGGACTGACGCGGCGGGCGCAGACCGTTTTGCTGCGGCACGCGTGGCCGGGAAATGTGCGCGAACTGGAGAATGTCCTTTCCAGCGCGTGCATAACGGCAACGGGAGATTTCATCGATCTGGCGGATTTGCCGGAGCAACTGCAACACCGGGAGGCGCGTTCCCTGGAAGGCGAGGAGTGGAAACCGCTGTCGCTCGATGAGGTGCGCAAGGTGCACATCCAGCGGGTGCTGGAGCTGTGCCAGGGGAACCGGCTGAGGGCCGCGCAATTTCTGGGGATTGGGCGCACCAGTCTGTACCGCTACCTGAAACGCGACGGTGTGGACACCAGGAAAGCAAAATCCGGCGGCGCCGCGGCTTGAGAAGTGCGGAGAGAATCCGTTCCTGAGATTCAGCGGTAGTGGTGGCGTTGGTAGATCAGGGAATCGTTCGAGCAGATCCCGGACACGCACGCCCGACCTTCGCGACGCTAAGGGTGAAGAGTTCTTAGCACGGGAGTATTGCCGCAAGTTAGGGAGTGCCGAGGAACGAACGGTGAGAATTCCTGGTGTTCTGTAAGGGCCGATTCGTTTCTAAACACCGTGGTGTTCCAATCTGAACCAGTTTCCCATCCTGAAGCAGGATGTGAACTCCCGGCAATTTCCAAGCCGTTGAAAATGCGCAGATTGCGCCGATCGTTCTTTGGCACTCGCTCTGCATTTACCAAACCTGTCAGTAGAAAAATATCGAGGGGTCAGCAAGGCCGGCACAAGAACTGTCGACCGGGGCGTGAAACTTCCGAGCTTCTCGTCCGAGCTGATCGAAGGAAATCCAGAATTCGAGGAGATTCAGGCGGACAACGAGCAGCACTGTGCTGCGAGCGCGATTCGCCAAAGAGTTCCTACCAACAGTAGTTCCACAGCCTAACCGCCAGCAACCAGCCAGAAACCCCTGGAGCGCCGCGTAACCCGTCCCCACAAGGAATGCGGCGCTCATTCCCCCCTCTCCAAAACATAGAAGTCCAGAGGACCAATGCCGCGCAGAACGAAACGCCGTGTCGATGAACGACCGCAGGAATCAGTGACCCTTGCGGCGCACCAGCAGAGTCTCACCAAGCTGAAAATCGAATGGTGGGGGGACAAACTTCCGGTGAGCGCTATACGACCTTATGGGACCTGGAGTCTAAATGGCACGCTTCTCGGGCACGACCCTGATACCGGGAGGAAACAGCGCACACCGAGAACAATCACGCGAATTCGCAAGACAGGGCGGCTGCTCGTTTCCAATCTACGACCGAGGAGTTCTGCCGCAGCCGGCGCTCGGGATTAGTGAACTTGCGCTGCGGCGGGACTGCCACCACGGAAACCATCGTACAGTTTCATGATCGTGGGTACTGCCGTTGCAAGGCCAGTCGCGTAAGTGAGCCAAATGGCTCCTTGCGTGTAGAGGAGAAAACCTACCACGGCTGCACCCGCAATGCCCAAGGATATGCGGAGCGTGTCCGAATGCGTGCCCGCCCCCTGCTTCTCCCAGTGCTTGATGCTGCTGCGAGGAACATCGGACTTGAGGAACTGCGAGAAGCGGTCATCGCGGATGGTTAACATTCCGTATGGGCGCACGATCAATCCTTCTCCTATCAGTTCTTGAACGGCGTGGCGGCAATTCGGGTTCACGATCCTTTCCTGCGCCAGGTGCACCAGCACCAGCTTCTGGGCCTTACTCAGGCTGGAAAAAAAGCCAGTCGTAGCAGGCGCCGGAAGAAATTCTGCCTTCGAACTGCTCCGCTGTTTCGCCGGCGCGCGGTGCGGGGCAAGAATTCAGATCTTTCCGCACAAAGGACTGCAGCAGAGTTTGCCAACGTTTCCGCTGATCTCCGGCTGACTTCGCCAGAGGATCAACCCTCGAGGTAATGACAACGGGCTTATGAAGCGTGGAGAGGACTATCTCCAAAGTAGAAAGCATCTCTTGTCTAATGGCGGGGTCGTCCAATCCGCGCTCGAAGTCTTGAAACACAACCGGCCGGTCAAATTGAACGATTTTCCCGGCAATCTCCCCGACGGGAACGTTCGCAGGCTTCACCTCAACAGAACCGCCGCCTGATGTTGCGGCCATCTGCATCGGCGCCTTCAGCAGATCATAAAGATCGCAGGCGTACACTTCCTTACGCTTGACCAGATTCACGATGGCGGGAGAGGAGCCATGGCCGATGACCAGCATGTTCCTGGCGAGCTTGGTGATCAAGTTGTCCGGTTCAAGTACCGTGGGGGGACTCTGCCCCCCGTCCGGCGCCGGGAGGTCAAGAAGGAAGAATCTCCTGAGACTGAACCATACCAGACAGAAGAAACCGCCCAAGTAAGCCAGGGTGCCCAGCCACCAGAACCCATTAGCCGGAAGGACATTGAGTGGCTGCCAGACGGAAGTAATAGTGGTTCGAGATTTCTTATCCGGCTCCTGTTTTGTCAGTGTGAGCTGCTCCTGGCCTCCCGACGGGATCGAAGACCACATCGGGATATCGAGCGAAGCTTCGGTTAGGTAGCGGCCGTCGGAGGCGAGCTGGTTATACAGAGGACTAGATGTGCTCAGCAAGGACTCCACGCGCCGTTGCTGATCGCACGCGCTCGCCAAACCGCAAGGCGCCGGCGGCGTCCCCTGGTCTTCCCGCGTGGAAGTGATCTCGGTGTGCAGAAAACTCTGGTGATACGAAAACAACAGCGGAGGGACTTGCTCCGGCCCAGCGAGGAGTTGGGGGGCATAATCCCCCAGTTCGACGCCTGCGTAGGTGGATCGAACCTTCTGCCTCCTGGTCTTGAAGTCGTTGATCAGCCGCAGATGGCTGCGCTCGACGAGGAGCCTGTGCTCAAAATCCCAAGCCACTTTGAAGAAGGAGAGGCAAGGCATGAAGGCAACCACCACCAGAAGCGCCGCGAATGTTCCGGCATAGCCAAGCTGCCATCGCGAGGAACCGGTTTCTTTCGCACCATCCAGGGCTCCCAATCCATCGGACTCGCGTTTGAGCCACACCACGTTGAAAACCACCGCGCCCGCGGGAATACAAACGGCAAGAATGAGCAGCGCGAGAACCCAGGGAAGCTTCGGCAAGACAAAAAGCAGCAGGATCGCAGCGATGTTGATAATTACGAGCAGCCGATATTTTGCCGCTTTGCGCGAATCAGGCCACAGCCAGCTCCCAGTCGCCTGGCCCCGTTGCGTCCAATGCGCGAGAAGCAGTGCGAGCGCGATCGCCACGGCATAAAGAACAAATAGAATAGAGGCCAGACTCAACACTTCCAGGTTGGTGGTCTCCTCGATCCGCAAGTCGCGAAAGACGACCACGGTCCACGGTTCATCCGTCCATGGTTCGTCCGGATTCGCTTGATCCAGATTCGCGGACATCGGAGAGATGTACAGACGGTGGCCGCGCCCCATGTATTTGGCGAAGAGGGGACCGGCGGCGCGCATCAAGACCCGCGAGCGAAGCTTCTGGTTCTGGTCGGTTTCCGCAAAGAAGTTTTCGCGCAAGTTCCGGGTGGAATCGGAGTGAAAAACCACCGTGCCATCGTTCCTGATGATGGCGAACTCAAACCCTGCGGGCATTACGGGATCGACCACGGAAATCGGGCGAGTCACCAGGGAAGCGCAGAAAACATCTTGCTTGCGGGTGCTTGCGGATACCGGATTTCCGTTCACGTCCATCAGCCGCCAAAAAACGGCGATGTTGCCGCCCGTGTTAGAAGAGTATTGCGACCCTATTCCCTGGGAAGGAGCAGGATGTGGCCCCCCGGGATATTCAAAAGCCCGCCTGACGGCCCGATAGTACAACGTTGACGGATCGTCCAGATTAATGAACGGAGTGACGTGGTTCCTTGGAGACCACTTTACCCACTGATTCCCGCTGGAGTCGTTCCAAGCGGCGAGCTGCAGGTATGGATACGCCGACGGACGCGCCGCGAGCAGAGGGCCTGTTAGTATCTCGGTCCGGCACGCCCAATCTGGATCGCAATTACCATCCACTTTAGAGAACGTGGGAAGCTGTTCGGGACTGGGATTAGGCAAAATCAAGGCTGTGCTGGACGCTTGGCGCAAATCATAGCTCAGGGTGCCGCCCGAATAAAAATCCTTCAATTGTTCGAACGCGCTCGTTCTTTCCCGGCCAAAATTCTCATTGATGGCCGCGGCAAGCTTGTGCATCTGAAGCTCGGCCGGCTCATCGAAGTTCTTTCGCCAAAAGTAGCCGTCCAACAAGGCGAAAGTAAGCGTTGCAGCCGCTACGCAAGTAAGAACCGCGGTAACAAAGATATCGCTGGCGCGCAACCGTTCCGAGGGGCTAGCGACGAGCAGTTTCAGAAACGGATAGGCGGCGATTGCCAGCAAGATGATGGCGGAAAGCCAGAGGACATAGCTGTAGGAAATCGACTGGCTCTCGGAACGGAAGGCACGGACGCTGACCAGGCCGCACACCACCCATTGTTCCGGCGGCCGCAGAGTGTTTTTGCCATTTGCGCTCTTCCCTTCAGGATGGAGGAGCGGAAAGGAAAGTTGCAGGGGTCGTGAGTAGATCCGGTAGGGAGAACCGGCAAGGATGCTCTCCGAGAACCTGCTGGCGGAATACCTTTTGGACTGCGGCGTCGCTTTCGCGCCGTGGGGCTCCGGCTGGCCTGTTTTTGGTGGTCCGGAGTCGGGCTGGGCCGTTTTTGTCACAGTGAGATCGTCGTCGAGCGAATCGATATTTGCCACGGTGAGGACGGATGAGGAACTCTGAAAGATGACGGTTCCGTCGCTTTGCGCCACCAAAACAACATCGAAGGGATTGCGATTGTCCGGGGGCAGCAGTTCACGAATCAACCTATCCAAATCCGTTCGGACTCCGTACTCGATCTCCGTCTTAACCTTGGCCTTCGGATTGGCCTTAGTCTTAGCTCCATTCTCGGTGTCAGGCTTTTCCCGGTTGCGCTGAAAAGCGAGGTACAGGAAGTGCGTTCCCTCGTCCGAGCTGACGGTCATGTTCGGCGGATCGCCATAGTCGCCGCCAATAACCTGCTGATCCTGGCTGTCCTCAAGCGCTCGCAACTGAGGGGCAACCTTCTGGAGGTAGCCCGGCAACATTTCGCTGGTGACGCCGGAGTCCGAGGCGTGATCCAACATCTTGTCGAACGTGTTGATGCTGGCGCTGATTTGATCGCTGAGGGTCGTCAGAGTGCGAAAGTTGCGATCATCCAAATATTTCTGCTCCGAGGGGAGCCAGACGAGGTTATACCAGCCAGCCGCAATGACGATGATCAAACCGATGATGGCGGGTACAAAGAAGTGGCGTAACCGGGCTAGTTTCGGCATCAGTGGCTACTTCCTGACCGCGTGCAAATCGACACGGCCCTTTCAGCGGTGGTTCAACATTGGAAAGGAGATATCTGCAATAGGGTGACCCTTGCGGTCAGGCCTGCTGGACTCCAATCAGTGGAACGCCGACGGTCAACACAAAGCTATGATCTATTGTGAAGCGGTGGGCGAATTCGTTTCATCTCAAGAGTTGTCGCGAAATGGGGCTTAGGAAGATGCCGGTGTGCCCGGCGGGCACTTGGCCGGGAAGGTGGCTTGCCGGAAAGCGATGCCCCAGCGCTTGAAGGAGACGGCAGCGCACGGAAGTTAAATCTGGTATCCTGCAAATTCCCCGTTTCGCCAACCAAAGACAAGGAAGAGGAGAAAAGAAAAAATGAGGACCAAATTCGTGGCAGGAGTGTTGAGCGCGTTGCTCTTGATGGCGGGAGCAGCAGCGGCATCAGCACAAGAGGTGACGCAGGCGGAGAAGGATCACGCGCTGCAGTATCTGGAAACGACCAAGAAGAATGTCTTGGAGGCGACAAAAGGGTTGTCGGAAGCGCAGTGGAACTTCAAACCGGCACCGGAGCGCTGGTCGGTGGCGCAGGTGATGGAGCACATCGCGGCAGCGGAAGACTTTATTCGCGGAATGGTGAAGGAAAAGGTGATGATGGCGCCGGCAGGAGAGCCGGGGCGCGACGTGAAGAAAACCGACGACGGAGTGCTGGCGATGGTTCCCGACCGCACGAACAAAGTGCAAGCGCCGGAACCGCTGGTGCCGACAAACCGTTTCGGGTCACCGGACGGCTCGATCAAGCATTTTGTGGAGAGCCGGAGCGCCACGGAGGATTTTCTGAAAACGACGGCGGGGCTGCGCGATCACGTGATGGACAGCCCGCTGGGGAAGCTGGATGGGTACGAGTTCGTTCTGTTCATCGCGGCGCACAGCGAAAGACACACCAAGCAGATCAATGAAGTGAAGGCAGATCCAAACTTCCCGAAGAAATAAAGAAAAAACTTAACACAGAGTCCACAGAGGACACCGAGTTCACGGAGAAGTCATGCGCCGCGGGGACACGTTGGAGTGTCCCTTCGCGGCGCATCTTAATTCTGGGCGAGTCTCAGCGGTTGCCAGAGTAGCCGTTGTTGGCGGGGCTGGTGACCGGCACGGTGATGGTGTTGTCCATGCGAACGCGCATTCCGGTTTGCGCGGGAAGGTCGAGGTCCTTGCCCTTGCGCGCGACGATGTAAGCGGCGCTGCCGGCCAGGCCGAAGCCGAAGCCGCGCGCGACGTGGCTGAAGACCGCTCCGATGAGTGTGCCGCCGTCGGTGCCGATGGTGGCGCCGACGATGTCGCCCTTGACATCGTGCTTTTCCTGAACGACCTGGCCTTCTTCGATTTTCACGTCTTTGCGGCGCTTGCCCTCGGCCTGCCCGTGCGGTTGCTCGATGGTGATGATGCTCATCTGCACGGGGATGAGGCGGCTATCGACTTCGAGGGAGCGGAAGGTGAGATTCATGTAGGCCTGGCCGCGAAAGATGGAAAAGCGGCGGGCCTTCTCCACCGTGCCGATGATGCCGTTCACACGCGTACCGGCGGGGAGCAGCAATTGGCTGCCAAGGTAGACGGGCTCAGCGACAATGGCGACGAACGGGTCGCCATCCTTGGCGACGGCGCTGCTGATGCCGCTCAAGAGCGTGAGATGAACCTGCGTCCCCTGCATGACTTGACGCGGTTCGGCGTAAGACGAGGGCGCGGCGGTGCAGACGAGAGCTGCCGCCAAAAGAGATGACAAAACGATTTTCATGGATTCCTCCTGCGCGCACCGAGAGTGCGGGCTGGCCCCGTATCGTGAGGCAACACTGCGGCGATGCCTCAGTGCGTACCGCTGGCGCGGCGGACCCGTGATCCCAGCCAAGCCGGGAAGCGGGGCGGATGGGGAGGAACTCCATCCGGGAGTAGAGTACTCGATTCCTGGTGTACGGCGTGCGGCTTTTTGAGGGTGTTTCCTGGATGTCAAGACTCACGAGTCGGCGGGAATTGCTTTTAGGCGGGCGAGCTTTGCTCGCGTATTGCTCGCGGGTTGCGAGAGGAGTATCTTTTGCCGAGTTAGTGGCGGACATAGTTCCGACGGAGGAGATGCTGATGAAAAAGAATCTACTGGGGAGTGTCGGTGCAGCGCTGATCGGGCTTGCGGTGGTTGCAGCGGGAGTTCACAGCCAGGAAAAGAAATCCGGCGCTGAAGCGCACAAGATCGTGCATTTCGGTGATTTGAAATGGACGCCGATCATGAAAGGGTGCGATTTGGCGCCGGTTTCCGGCGATCCCGGCGCGGAAGGAGCGCCGTTTGTACTGCGCATACGGTGCGCCGACGGAATCAAAGTTCCGGCGCACTGGCATCCCACGGATGAAAACCTGACCGTGCTGAAGGGGACATTTCTTGTGGCCATGGGCGAAACGTATGACGAGACCAAGCTTCAGCCCATGAACGTCGGAAATTTTACGACCGTGCCGAAAGAGATGCGGCATTTTGCGCTGTGTAAAGGCGAGACCATCGTGCAGGTCCACGGCGCGGGCCCGTTCAAGGTGAACTGGGTGAATCCGTCCGAGGTGCCGCCGCCGGATGCTCCGGCAGCAGCGGCAGCAAAGCCGAAATCCTGATCTGCGGGCGAGATTCGCGAACGGAAGAGGGAATTAGCACAAACGAAATGGAAGAAGCCGAGGCCGCGTTCTGGCTGGGCTGGAGACGCTGTGCTAAACTTTTCTCTGCACTCGCGGGAAATGGACGCGAGTGCCGGAGCGTGGAACTTCGGGCTCTGTGCAACGAGGTCCCGCGAACCCCGCCAGGCCCGGAAGGGAGCAACGGTACCGGGAACGCCTCGGGTGCCGCAGATCACCCGGAGTTCCTCTCATCGAAGAGTTTCAAGTTGTTAGTTCTTAGTTTTTAGCCGTTAGTCAGAAATGGAAATCTTCAAGAACGATCGCGGGTTTTTGTTTTCGCCAAGAACTGAAAACGAACAACTAAGAACACGCAAATGAGCTACCAGGTCATAGCCCGCAAGTGGCGCCCGCAAACGTTTGACGATCTCGTCGGTCAACAACACGTAACAGAGACGCTAAAAAACGCGATCAAGAATGACCGCGTGGCGCACGCGTACATTTTTTCGGGAGCGCGGGGCGTGGGAAAAACGACGGCGGCGAGGATCCTGGCGAAAGCTCTGAATTGCGCGAAGGGGCCGACCGCGACGCCTTGCGGGGAATGCGATTCCTGCAAAGAGATTGCGGCGGGAACTTCGCTGGACGTGATCGAGATCGACGCGGCGTCGAACCGCGGCATCGACCAGATCCGCGAGCTGCGCGAGATGGTGAGGTACGCGCCGGCGGCTTCGCGAAGCAAAATTGTGATACTCGACGAAGCGCACATGCTCACGGGCGAAGCGTCAAACGCCTTGCTGAAGACGCTCGAAGAGCCGCCGGACCGCGTGATCTTTGTGATGGCCACGACGCGACCGGAAGACCTGGTGGATACGATCCGCTCGAGGTCGCAACACTTTCACTTTCGCGCGCTGACCTTCGCGGAGATTGCGGGACGCCTGGAAGAGATCGCGAAAAAAGAAGATTTGAAGATCGAGGCTGGCGCGATGGCGGTGATTGCGCGAATGGCCGAAGGCAGCTTGCGCGATGCGCTGTCGCTGCTGGAGCAGGCGCGGGCCTATTGCGGCGATACGATTGCGGATAAAGAGGTGCGCGAATTACTGGGCGTGGTGCCGGACGATGCGCTGGAGGAACTCGTCGGCGCGATTTCAGAAGGATCGGCGGACCGCGCGCTGGGGCTGGTGCATACGTTCCAGAAAGAAGGGCGTAACCTGCAACACTTCTGCCGGGAAGCGGTCCGGCACATGCGCAATCTGCTGATCGCGCGAACGTGCGGTGCAGATTCGGATTTGATTGCCGCGACGGCGGATCAGCGTCCGGCGCTGGCGAAGGCCGCAGGGCTCTTCAGCGAAGAAGACCTTACGCGATTTTTTCAGATTTTGCTGCAGACGGATGAAGATCTGCGCCGTAAGCCCGATCCGCGCGTGCATCTCGAGATGGGATTGTTGCGGCTGATTAACGCGTCGCGGCTGGCGCCGCTGGAGGAGTTGCTTGCGGAATTGAAGAGCGGCGCGCCGAGCGGTTCTGCAAGTTCGGGAGCGGCGCGTGGGGCGAAAACTGCGACAGCCTTTCCGTCCGGCGCCAAGAGCGCCGCGCCAAGCTTCGCGGCGCCGATGTCTCAACCGCCCAAAGTGGAAGCGAGGATGCAATTCCCTTCTCCGTTTGCAGCGGCGGCAACTGGTTCTGCTTCTGCTGGGGCAGCGGTCGCACCGACAGCAGC
>JBGQDD010000031.1:0-13679 GCA_041495665.1 Candidatus Acidiferrum sp. | reverse complement strand
GTCTTCCGCCGCCCCAAGGACGAAACCTTCTGGGCGCTCAAAGACGTTTCTCTCGAAGTCCGCGAAGGTGAAGTCCTCGGCCTCATCGGCCGCAACGGCGCCGGCAAGACCACGCTCCTCAAAATCCTCTCCCGCATCACGCGGCCGACGACCGGCTGGGCGGAGATTCACGGCCGCGTCGGCTCGCTCCTCGAAGTCGGCACCGGCTTCCATCCCGAGCTGACCGGCCGCGAAAACACTTTCCTTTCTGGCGCCATCCTCGGCATGGGCAAAGCGGAAATCGCCCGCAAATTCGATGAAATCGTGGCCTTCGCCGAACTCGAGAAATTCATCGACACGCCCGTCAAGCACTACTCCTCCGGCATGTACGTCCGCCTGGCCTTTGCCGTCGCCGCCCATCTCGAGCCGGAAATCCTCCTCGTCGATGAAGTTCTCGCCGTCGGCGACATCAAATTCCAGAAAAAATGTCTTGGCAAAATGGGCGACGTCGCCCGCGCCGGCCGCACCGTCGTCCTCGTTAGCCACAACATGGCGGCGATCAACGCCCTCTCGTCGCGAGTCGTGCTCATGCAGGATGGAAAAATCACATTGGAGGGAAGCCCTTCCGAAGCCACCGCCCGCTATTACGCGGAGTCTCTCGACGTAACCGAAAACGGAGCGAGTCTCCTGGAGCGCAAACGAGAGGGCAGCGGGAAAGCGCGCTTTTCTTCCATTTCCGTCCAGCCGCTGAATTCCCGCGGCGAGCGCGTGGAAATCGCCTATCCGGGTTGTGACCTCAGCATTGAGGTGGAAATCGAGTGCCGGGAGCAGATTACGGATACCAACGTGGCCGTCGTCTTCCTGGATATGAATGGCTACCGGGTGATCGACGTAAACACCGCGCAGAAGGGCGATGTCGTCAGCATGAGAGCAGGGCAGAAGGCGCGCGTCCGGTTCTTGATGCACGACGTGCTGCTCAAACCTGGAAAATATAGCATTGGACTCTGGATTGGACGCCACAACATGGAATCGATCGATCTACTCGAAAATGCGGGTACCCTGGACGTCATGGAAGGCGACGAGACCAGCCAGCATTCCGTCATTTATCCGGGTATATATCTGTGCCGCTTCGAACAGAGTATTTCCATCTGCTAACATCAAAAGGCAGTTGGAGGCGTTGGCGAATTGTCATACAAGCGGGCACTGGTTCGTTTGCTGGATCGTCCGGGAGGAAGGCTGCTCCTGGGGAAGATCGCGACACGCTTCGCACGACGGGCCACGGGCGGCGACGTGGAAATTGCATACGTAGACGGGCTGTGGACTCATCGGGTTGGACCCGATTTCTTCCCGGACGGCCCGAAGTTCAATTACTTTCCTCCCGATTTCGACACCTGGAAAGGCCAGGCGCAGAGATACTCTTCCGAGACACAGGACTTCTGGCTCCAACACTACCGTCCACAGGAGGGGGACGTCATTGTCGACGTCGGAGCGGGTCGTGGCGAGGATACGCTGACGTTTTCGCGCGCCGTCGGCAAGACGGGGCGAGTGATCGCCATCGAAGCAAATCCGCTTTCTTTCAAGATTCTAAAGAATTTCTGCCTCCTCAACCGCCTATCGAATGTGACCTTGCTGCAAGCGGCGCTGATGGACAAGCCGGGCACGGTTCGGATAGCCGAATCCGAATCATCGTGGATGGAAAACGCCATCGAGCATGGTGAGGAGTCGTCAGGGACTCCGGTGCGGGCGATTACCCTCGAAAGCGTCTGTCGGGAAGAAGGAATTAAGGACATCGCCTTTCTGAAGATGAATATTGAGGGTGCGGAGCGCTTCGCACTGCTTGGTGCGGAGCCGGTCATCCAGTATATTCGTCAAATCTGCGTGGCTTGTCACGATTTTCGCTCCGACCACGGCGATGGCGAGCAGTTTCGCACCCGAGCATTCGTGGAACAGTTCCTCGTGAAGCACGGTTTCACGCTTGCTTCGCGCACGGACGACCCGCGCGATTACGTCCGCGAGCACGTCTTTGGTCTGGGGCACGGATAATCTTTTTGCAGCGTGATAGGGTTGACCGGGCCTTCTTAAACCGTCATCTTAAATGTCTTGAAGATTCTCCACATCAGCACGGCGGACAATGGCGGCGGAGCATCGCGCGCCGCTTATCGCCTGCACGACGGCTTGCGCCGCTCCGGCCAGGACTCGCGGATGTACGTCCTGGATAAATACACCAGCGATCCGCGGGTAACACAATTTCAGTCTTCGCGGGGCCGTATCGAGTGGATCGCGCGAAATGCGCGGCGATTGCGGCTCAACCTCGCTCATCGGCGCTACGCCAAGACAGCTCCTCCCGAGCGGACATTTTTCAGCGAGGACCGCACGCCGTTTTATGTGGACGCCTGCCGTCAAATGCCGGAAGCCGAGCTGATCAATCTCCATTGGGTGGCGGGATTTCTGGATTTGGGAGCGTTCTTTGGCCGGCTACCGGGGAGCAAGCCGCTCGTCTGGACGCTGCACGATATGGCCAGCTTCACCGGGGGATGCTGCCACGCTATGGGTTGCGACAGGTTCACGCAGCAATGCGGAGCTTGTCCGCAACTGGGCTCGAGCGATGAAGGCGATTTAACTCGCGACGTCTGGCGCCGCAAACAGAAGTATTACTCTGCTCTCGATCCGAGTAGATTTCATATCGTCACGCCCAGCCGGTGGCTGGGAGAGGAAGTAAAGCGCAGCCCGCTCTTGTCGCGATTTCCGCGCTCGGTCATACCTTATGGGCTGGATACGGAAGTGTTCCAGCCGCGAGACCGCCGTTTTAGCCGGGAGGTTCTGGGGATCCCGCAGAACGCCAAGGTCATCCTGTTTGTCTCCAATGGGCTGCACGTGCATCTGAAGGGGTTTAGACACCTCATCGGCGCGCTGGAGGGCATGGATTCGACGAGCGGATTATTCCTGTTGTGTCTCGGATTTGGGTCTCCGCCGGAGCTTGAGCGGTTTCCACACGCCCACATCATGTCCATGAACGACGATCGATCGCTGTCCATGGTGTACAGCGCCGCGGATGTGTTTGTGCTCCCCTCGCTGGCGGACAACCTGCCGAATACCATGCTGGAATCACTCGCCTGTGGAACTCCCGTCGTGGCGTTCGCGGCGGGCGGCATTCCGGACGCCGTGCGCCCCGGAGTTACGGGCTTGCTGGCGAAGACCGGGGATTCCGCCGGCCTGCGCTCCGCCATCCTCGAACTGCTCGGCAACGATGCTAAACGCGCCGAAATGTCCGCCAACTGCCGCCGCATCGCTCTCGCCGAATATGACCTGGGCGTCCAGACCCGCCGGTACGTTCAGCTCTATACGGAGATGTTAGGGCAGGGTGCGTCCCCCAGCTAGACCCCACTTGACGGGGACGCCGGAAGTTGTAATATAGCTTCCCCCCAGCTTAGGAGTTCCCCATGGACGAACCCACGCATAGGCATCAATGTCCCGTCTGCCCCCAGTGCGGTAGTCACAAAACTCACCGATCGCTGAGAAAGGGCCCCCAAGATTTGATCCTTCGCCGTCTGCTGTTTCAAAGCCCCTATCGCTGTGAGTCCTGCGATCACCGCTTCTTCGGCTTTCGTGTAGCCCATCACCCCAAGAAAGAACCGCACCACCCCCCCGTGTGAGCCGTCCTCAGGCGTGCGACGTTCTAACCCGCATTTCTCACCAGAATCCGCCCCGCCCGCGGTTGCCCGGTGCGGCGCGCCCTCCGACGCGGCCACTTTGGAGTGCGGCGGCTTGCCGCCGCTTTTCTTTCATCCTCAGCCTGAACCACACACTCCGTCATTCTTGCTCGCCGGATCGAACCTCGTTCCGTCACGTCCTGCCTGCTTCTCCGAGAATACCGCCGCGCGGTCATGAGGAATCCAGGCTAAGCTTGCACCTCTTGCCGTGCCCGGCTGTAAATCCTATTGCTCTTAAATACAATACAGTGCTATATTCCCCTGGCGTTATATAGGAACAGCGGACGTAACGCTTATGCTAACTATATTCACAACCGCAAAACCCTTCCGCGGGCACACCGGGATCATCCAGCGCAACGCGCTGCAATCCTGGAAGGCGCTGCATCGCGACCTCGAGATCATTCTCTTTGGCGCCGACGAAGGCGCCGCCGAAGCCGCGCGGGAATTCGGACTGCGCCACGAGCCGCACGTCGAGCGCAATGCGTGGGACTCCACGCGGCTGGATTATCTTTTCGCTCGGGCTCAGGCCATCGCGCGGCACGAGATCCTCTGCTACATCAATTGCGACATTATTCTGATGCAGGATTTCTGGCGCGCGATCGAGAGAGTGCGCGCCGTGCACCGGGAATTTCTGATGGTTGGCCGCCGCTGGGACACCGATATAACCGAACCCTTGCCCTTCGATCAATCCCGGGAACGCCATTCTCCAGAATGGCGCCTCTCCGATTGGCAAGCGGACCTGCGCCATCTCGCCTTGACCCGCGGCCGAAAGTGTACCGCCGAATGGATCGACTACTTCGCGTTTTCCCGCGGCCTCTACGGACCGGACATGCCCCCCTTCGTCCTCCGCGTCTTCTGGGACAACTGGCTGGTGTGGAAAGCATTGGATTCGGGCAAGCCGGTGATTGACGCCTCGCGCGCCGTGATGGCGGTCCACCAGAATCATGACTACAGCTACCATCCGCAAGGGAAGGCCGGCATCTGGAGCGGGGAAGAAGCGGGGCTCAACGGCCAGCTCGCCGGAGGATGGCGCCACCTCCGCACCATCGCCGATGCCACCGAAGTGCTCCCGCCCGAGAAGCTCAAGCGCAATGCGTTCCGCCACTGGTCCACCGCCAAGCGCTACGCCCGGCAAGCCGGCCGCGTCCTCCTCAACGACGTCTGGCACCCCATCTGGTTCGCGCTCCTGAATCTCACCCGCCCCCTCCGCCGCTCCCTCCGCCACTAATTCTCTTCATTCTCTTTGGGTTTGTGCCGGTGTACAGCCGTTGTAGGGGCCGCCTTCCGAGGCGGGCCGCTCTTTCAACTTTCGCCTCTCCCCTCCCCATGTAGTGGCCGGTCTTCAGACCGGTGCTGTTGTCTTTGTAGAGGCCGGGCTTTAGCCCGGCGCTGTTGTCCATTTGCCGGCGACGGCATTTATCCCGCTTGCCCCTATCCCCGGCTCCAAGGACTCCCCCTTTTCCCGCTACTTTGGTTTTCGCTCCCCCAATCCAATCTCATGAGCCGGAGATTCGACCCGGCTTAGAGGACTCCCCTCTTTCCCCTCTCCTCCCTATCCCCATTCCCCTCAACGCCTTACCCCACAGCGAAATACTGCTGGACATTACGTAACGAATGTGCTAATCTACGCCGTGTATCCTCACTCCACTTGCCGCCTGACTCCTCTCCGCGGCCTATGCGTTACTGATTTCCCCCATCACCTAAGTCCTTTAAAAGCAACACTTATGGACGCCCTCGTAAGTGTTGCATCTAAAGAACTTACCGAAATGCTAAATCCTTTAGATGCAACACTTACAAAAAACAGGTGGGGTGGGGGGGTGTTATTGTTAACTAGAAATCCCACGAAGGATTTCTATCCTGAGGAGCATCGCGACGAAGGACCTCTCTTCCCATCCGATGAGGATAAGCTGTCCCGAGTGACCATCGGGAGCGAGGGATCTCTTTGCGCGTTTTCCCTTCCTTCCTTTTCTCATTCGAGGCTTGAGCCTGCTAGAATCTCGCCTCGATGCTCGCCCTCATCATTTTTTGCATCCTGCTCACCTGGCTCCTTTGCGCCGCCGTCTGCATTGGCATCGGCTCACTCCTCCTCCGCTCTCTCTCCGTGGACGTTCCATCTCACTCGTCGCTTCCTGCTCCCCAATCCAGCTTCTCGGACCGGAGCTTGCGAACCGGTCAAAACGACTCCTCTCTTCCGCATTCGACGTTCAGACCTTCAGATGTTCAGACCTTCACACGCTCTTCATTCTCTCTCCTGGATTCTCTCTGGACCGGCATCGCCATCATCACCGCCATCCTCCAGCTCTATCACTTCTTCAGGCCGATCGATCTCCTCGCCGTCTATCTCCTGGCGGGCTTGGCCCTCGCCGGCTGGCTCTGGAATTACGTTTTTCGTATCCCGGACGCATCTGCGGGACGATCCTCGCTCCTTCGCTCTTCCGTCTCTTCTACGTTTCGACTTACAACTTACAACTTACAACTTTCAACTCTTCTACTCTTTTCGATTGCTGCGGCCATCATCGCCTTTCGCTGTGCTGCTCTTGGCGGACACTACGACACCGGCTTGTATGGCGCGCAGGCCGTGCGCTGGTTCATCACCTACCCGCTGGTTCCCGGCCTCGGCAATGTAATCGCGCAGCTCGGATTTAATTCTTCCGTCTTCCTGTGCATCGCGGCGCTGGACCAGGGCCCCTGGCGCGATTTGGCGCACCATCTCTTCGCCGGATTCCTAATCGTTGCACTTTTCTTTTCCATTATTCCCGCTGCTCTTCGCGTGCTTCGCGGCCGCAATCTTTCCGATCCTGCCGGAAAAATCGCCGCCATCGATTGGTTCTTCACACTCCTCTTTGTCCCCGCAACCATCTGGGGCGCCACCAGCAAGATCGTCGGCACCAACACCGATCTCCCCACGAGTGTAGTCTGCCTCGTCGCTGCCGCCACCCTCTTCCGCGCCCTCGGTGAGGAATCTCTACCAGAGAGCACGGGCGATTCCCGCGCCATGGGCCTGGTGATTGCCATGGTGCTCTTTTCGCTGGCTATCACGTTCAAGATCTCCAGTCTGGTCTTCGCCACGGTGGGGTGGACCCTAGCGGTTTTGAAATTGTGGTCGCTGAGCCGCACCGCTCCACCGAGAAAACGGCAGTTGGTGTGGGCGGTAATTCTGTCCGCCGCGATTGTGCTTCCTTGGATGGGGCGCGGTCTGGTGTTGACGGGGTATCCCTTTTTTCCGAGCACGGCTTTTTCGATTCCGGCGGATTGGAAAGTGCCGGCGTTCGAAGCGCAAGCGCAGGCGGACTTTGCGCGGTCGTTTGCGCGGGTTCCAGAACTTACTTACGAGTACGCACATGGGTGGCGCTGGCTGCGGCCGTGGTTCCGGGAATTGGTGAGAGAAAGAGAAGGATTTTTGATTCCACTTTTATTCGCGCTGGCGGGCGGCGTGACGGGAATCATTCGAAGGGCACGCCACAATCGGAATTCGCTTCCGGAGTGGCTTTGGGTTCTCGTGCCCTCGCTGGGTGGATTAATCTTTTGGTTGTTGGAAGCGCCAGCAATGCGTTTCGGCGCACCGGCGATCTGGGCGGCGGGAGCGACGCTGGGAACTTTTGCCGCGCTTCATTTTGTGAACAAACGGGAAAGGATTCTAATCGCGCTGGCGGGCTTGCTATTGTTGACGGCGTGGGCAGCGCACCCGCGGCTTTTCTGGAACTCGTACTTCCGTCCAAGCGTTGGCGTTCGAACGTTCCTGCGCCTGCCGGAGGCAAAACTGACGCCACAGCAAACCACTTCCGGGCTGACGGTCCACATGCCCGTGGAGACAAATCAATGCTGGGATGCGCCGCTGCCCTGTTCTCCTTATTTCCGTGACACGCTGCACCTGCGGCAGCCGCGAAAATTGGAACAGGGATTTGCTTCCGAAGAATCAGGCAGAGTCGTGAGATGGAAGTGAAGGGAATTGCGGCGCGCGCAAAACTCCAGCCCCGGGCCAACCTGTTTGCCAGCCGGTACTAAAAAAGAATCTACTTGCATAATTAACTGATTGTAATTAGCATGCCACTACTGCACGTAGTTAGTATCCCGTTCCTCGGGTTCCCAAGTATTTCCGTCCCTGGCACCGGCAGCCGAATCGGCTGATCCAGCGACACGTCAGTCTCCGAAGTGGTGGACACCCTCTCCACCGCGGGACTGGCTGCGCCAGAAATGCAGCAGTAAGGAGACAAAGCCCATGCGTCCCAGCCCGCGAGAGATTTCCCGTGTCCGGGAGGTCCAGCCCATCCGGCGGACCACGGAAATCACCATCCATTTGACGCCGTTCGATCAGAAGGAGTATCGCCAACTGATTGAGGCGCGTGGCGAAATCATACAGCGCGCGGTGACACGGCTGAAACCCGCGCTGGAACTTTCGAATGCGGTGGATGCAGGCTGCGGCGTCGGGTTTTTTTCGCAGACGCTTGCGGAGCGCGGTCTGAATGTGTGCGGGTTCGACGGGCGAGGAGAAAACGTGGCGGAAGCGCGCCGCCGGTTCCCGCACATCCCGTTCGAACAGGGAGACATCGAGGAGCGCGCGATCCTGCAACTGGGCCGATTCGATCTTGTGCTGTGCTTCGGACTGCTCTACCACCTGGAGAATCCGCTACGGGCGATTCGCCATCTCCGCGGGCTGACGGAGAAATGCCTGCTGCTCGAAAGCATGTGCCTGCCGGAGGAAAGGCCCTCGATGCTCCTGCGCGAGGAGCCGCGGCAAGAAGATCAGAGCCTTACCGATGTGGCTTGCTATGCGAGCGAAGTCAGCCTGGTGAAGATGTTGTACCGCGCGGGTTTCGGAATGGTTTATCGCGTAATACCCCTGCCGGATCACGATGATTTTCGCGAAACAACGGAACACGCGCGGCGCCGCACCGTTTTGCTGGCTTCCTCTGCAGCGATCGACGTAGCCGGGTTTCGGCTGATTCCCGAGCCAGATGAAGCAGAAGATCCCTGGGCAAAGAAGCCTGCGGTAACGGTCACATTGCCGCAGCGCATCGGGCGATTTCTCGTCAGCCCAACGCGAAAGAAGTACATCACGCTGGCGAATCGCGCGCGCCGCATTTTTCCCGGAATGCCCATTCCCTTGCGGCTGCCGTTCGGGGCGTGGTGGCTGGCGGAGAAGAGCGCGCTGGATCACGAACTGATCTACAACGAGTTCGAACGGATGGAAACGGAATTTGTAAAGCGATTACTGCGGCGGGATATGACCGTCGTGGATGCCGGGGCGCATCATGGGCTGTACACGCTGCTGGCGTCGAAGCGAGTCGGATGGGGCGGGCGAGTGATTGCGATCGAGCCCTCGCCGCGGGAGTGCGAACGGCTGGAGAAGCACCTGCGCCTGAACCGCTGTTCGAATACGGAATTGGTGCCTTGCGCACTGGGGGAAGATCCGGGGGAGGCGGACCTGTATCTGGTGGATGGATTTCAAGATTGGTGCAACAGCCTGCGGCCGCCGGCGGTCGACGAGCCGATCCGTACAGTGCGGGTTCCCGTCCGGCGGCTAGATGATGTGCTGGCCGAATCAGGCGTGAACAAAGTGGATTTCCTTAAACTCGACGTGGAAGGAGCGGAACTCTCCGTTCTGTATGGCGCGATGAAGCTGCTGCAGCGGGAACCGCGGCCGGCGATTCTGGCGGAAGTGCAGGACATTCGAACGCAGCCATGGGGATACGCCGCGCGGGAAATCATCCAATTCCTGATTCGAATGGACTACCGCTGGTTCGCGATTGCGGCGAAGGGCGCGCTGCTACCCATTTCCTGCGATCAGGAAACGTATGATGCGAACCTGGTAGCGCTGCCGGTGGAGCGGACTGAGGAATTTCTCGGTCTCCTCGGACAAGAGTAAGACTTACTCCCCCAGGTAAGCCGCAGAGCAGACCGAGTTGGGAAATGTTCAGCATCAGATTGAGCTGGAGGGGAGCGGTGCCTCTCGCCACGGGCCGGTTCGTTCCCCACATGACGTCTAGTGCTTTCGTATTATTGACCCTCCTGCTGCCCGACCCTCTATAATGCGCCACCTTGAAGTGGTGTGATGTGGATCACAGGGTTGCGCATCTTGAGCGTATTGCGCTTTCGTCCACCCCAAACGCTAAGAAACTTGTCGAGAGAAAAACGGAGAACCGCATGAGGAATCTCGTAAGGCTGGTGTGTGTCCTGGCGATGGCTATCTTTGCTGGCTCGAGCGCATCGGCGCAGCAAATCACGGGAAGTATTCGCGGTACGGTGCTGGATACGAGCGGCGGTGTGGTGCAGGGCGCGCCGGTAAACGCCAAGCAAACGGAAACCGGTCTGACCCGAACCGCAATGACAGATCGTGCCGGAGCTTACGTCCTGCTGGAGTTGCCAGTCGGCCACTACGAACTGCAAGTCGAGGCCAAGGGTTTCAAGAGATACATTCAGCGGGGTATCACCCTGAACGTAAACGAGACGGCGACCATTCCTGTTCATCTCGTGGTCGGTTTCGAGACGCAGGAAATTCAGGTGATGGCAGACGCGCAGATCATCCAGGACACCGTGACCAGCCTGGGCAAGGTCGTTCAGGAACGCGAGATTCTCGATCTTCCGCTGGACGGCCGGGATTTTTCACAGCTGGGGACATTGCAGCCGGGCGTCGTGCCCCTGACTCCAGGATTGAAGCAGGCAGGGTCCTCACTGCGCGAGGGCCAGGGGTATGCGGTGAACGGCCAGCGTCCGGAGTCCAACAACTTCCTGATCGACGGAGCCAATAATTTCAATGGCGTGGATGGAGGCTTCGTTCTCAAACCGCCCGTGGACGCGATCACCGAATTCAGGATTCTGACTCACAACGCCACCGCCGAATTCGGCAACAGCCTCGGCTCCACCACCAACATCATCACGAAGTCTGGTACCAACAGAATTCATGGCGCGCTCTGGGAATTCTTGCGCAATGATGCTTTTGACGCCAACAACTACTTCGCGAAGACGGTTGAGCCATTGAAACAGAACCAATTCGGCGGCACCATCGGCGGTCCGATTCGCAAAGATAAAACGTTCTTCTTTGCCTTTTATGAGGGCTTCCGCAATCGCCAGGGCGAAACCGCGGGTTCAACTGTGCCTTCCTTGAAACAGCGGACCGGCAATTTCTCGGAGCTGTGTGATCCGACTAAAGGAGAAGCGTTTGACGGCGCCGGCATGTGCAGCAACCCAAACCACCAGCTCTATCTTTTGGTGACTAATCCGCCGAGTCCGTTTCCCTTCAACCAACTGCCGCCGCCCTTCATCAGTTCTTTCTCTCAGAGTCTTTTGAGCCTCTTTCCAAAACCCAATAATGGACTCTTCACCTTCACTTCGATGGAGACCAAGCAGGATGACTCGAATGAGGGTGGATTGCGGGTGGACCACTACCTTACAGCCAACGACAATTTGAACTTCCGCTACATGATTAATGACGGCACGCGCTTTGACCCGCTCTCTCCAGCCGGCGCAAGCGTACCGGGTTTCCCTATTGGAGAAACTCACCGGTCGCAGGATTTCGTGGCCCAAGAGACGCACACATTCTCGCCTTCCATGGTGGGCGTCTTACGCTTTTCGTTTCTGCGAAACAAGTTTCTGTTCGGAGAGCGTACCAACCGCACTTCACCTTCCGATCTGGGCTTTAGCTACAACTCCAGTCTGGACGTAGCCACTGGGCCTCCGTTCATCCAGGTCAACGGATACACGACGGTAGGTGATCCCATCACCGGACCGCGCAATAGTTTTGAAAATGCTTATGATTACAACGGATCGATGAGCTGGGTCCGTGGAAAGCACGAACTGAGATTCGGCGGCGGCTTTCAGCACTTGCATGTCAACGCACTGCAAGGAATCGCTACCAATGGATTCTTTGTCGTCGCCCCGTTCCCGATGTCGGATGCGTTCGCCAGCTTTATGATTGGCCAGCCAGTTTTCTTCCTACAGGGTCGCGGTGATTTTGGCCGCGGGATCAACGGCAAATCGCTGAATGGCTACGTGCAGGACACCTACAAAGCTACCTCGCGCCTGACCCTGAATCTGGGCTTGCGCTACGACCTGCCGTCTCCTTATACCGAAATCAAGAACCGGCAGACACTTTGGGTTCCCGGACGGCAATCCACTGTATTCCCCGGCGCTCCTCCGGGATTGCTCTATCCCGGCGACAAGGGTGTGCCAGCAGGACTGATTCCCACGTTCAAGAAGGCTTTTGCTCCCCGCGTTGGTGTGGCGTGGGATCCAACTGGAAGTGGAAACTGGCTGGTTACTTCCGCTTATGGGATCTTCTACGAGCCGTACTACACCGGCCAGGGTGGACCGCTGCAATCACCGATCAGCGCGCCTCCTTATTTGCAAACCGAGCAGATCGCCCTTGCTCCCACCCAACCCCTCAATTTTGCCGATCCTTACAACGGCAACCCTCCTGCGCCCGGCACGTTTGCCACGCCTCTGACCAATCTGACCTTGGCAGCGAACCTGCCCTTGCCCTACGCGCAAGACTGGGACCTGAACTTACAGAGGACACTGGGAAGGAACTTTTTGCTTGAGGTTGGCTACGTGGGAACCAAGGGGACTAAGCTGCCGCGTTTCATCGAGGGGAACCCGACTGTTTACATACCAGGACAGTCTAGTCCGGACAACGCGGACCAACGGCGCATTCATTCTGGATGCACCTTAGCTGATCCGCCCAGCTCTTGCCAGTTTGCCTCGACTGGTTTGATCTCGGGCATCGCCAACTCTTCCTATAACGCGCTGGAAGCCAGCCTGAGGAAACGCTTCAGTCATGGCCTTTCCTTTCTGGGTTCCTACACCTACTCTAAGGCGATCGACGATGTCTCTTCGTTTAACATCTCGGGTTCCGGCTCGATCCAGGCAGCGGGGGAGAATGACTTGGCGCAAAATCCAAACAATCTGGCTGCCGAGCGTGGGCCATCGTTGTTCGACGCGCGTCACCGGTTTGTGTTCAGCTACCAGTGGAGTATTCCCTTCTGGCAACATCAACAGGGCTGGTATCAACACGTGTTGGGCGGTTGGCAGCTCAACGGAATCGTAACTGCGATGAGCGGGACACCGTTCACCGTCTTTGATTCAAGGGACGCGTCCGTGCAAGGCGGAGCGCCCGAAATTACCGGGTTTTCGGCGAACCGGCCGAATCTGGTTGCGGGGCAAAATCCTAACGATGGGCCGCGTAAAGTCGGGGCCTGGCTCAATGCGAATGCTTTCTCGCGAGTCATTCCGGACCCGAACTCTCCCGTGCAGCAATTTGGCACGGCGGGTCGCAACATCGCGTTAGGACCACGCTACTCAAATTGGGATTTTAGCGCTTCCAAGAATATTCGTCTGGCGGAATCCAAGGAACTTCAGTTTCGAGCGGAGCTCTTCAACATTTTGAACCACACCAACTTCCATTTACCCAACAGCGATATCAGCTCACCGACTTTCAATCAGATTTTGAAGGCTGAACCGCCGCGGTTGGTACAGTTCGCGCTGAAGTTTCTTTTCTGAGTGCGAAGGCCGCGTGGCTTTCAAGTCCGGGCCGGGCCCGTTTGGTTTCCATCCCAGGGGCGTCGAAAAAATCTTGCATAAACTCGTGCCAACCGGCACTCACTAACGAACCATAAGCGTTGTGAGCGCCGCGCCTCTTCGCAAGAGGGCGGGTACTTCCTCTCGGAGCAGTTAAAAAAACAGCTCGACTGCTGGTACTCTTCTAATGAGGGAGCGGCCCTCTCGACCCCGACCTCAGCCATTTCAGGAATGCGGTTCGCGGCCATTCCAACGCGTTTTCATTGATTTGGTGCCCGTGGGGAGAGGAATGGATTCGAACGGATGAAAGTTCTCGTCACTGGCAGCAGCGGACTGATCGGCTCGGAAGCGGTCGAGCATTTTGACCGGCAGGGGCATGAAGTAGTGGGCGTGGACAACAACATGCGGCGGGTTTTCTTCGGCCCGGCAGGCGACACGCTCTGGAATCTGGAGCGGCTGAAGAGTGCGACCAAGCGG
>JBGQDD010000030.1:0-13687 GCA_041495665.1 Candidatus Acidiferrum sp. | reverse complement strand
TCGAGCGGCTCACCAGCCGCATCACGCTAGGTCTGGCGACTCCGCGCGAACTCGTGGCGCTGCGCAAGTCGCTCGTGCAGCTCCCGGTGCTGAAGAATTTCGTCACGCCACCTCCCGCGGGTGGCAGCGAGCTCCTTCGTCACCTCCATCAGGAAATCGATGAACTCGCCGACGTTCGCGATCGCCTCGAACGCGCCATCGCCGACGAGCCGCCGGCGCTCGCCACCGATCCGGGGATGATCCGCAGCGGTTACCACGCCGAGCTCGATGAACTGCGCAACCTCAGCCAGCACAGCAAACAGATCATCGCCGCCATGGAAGAGCGCGAGCGCAAACGCACCAACATCGGCTCGCTGAAGATTCGCTTCAATCAGATCTTTGGCTACTACATTGAAATTTCGAAAGCCAACCTGCATCTCGCCCCGGCGGACTACGAGCGCAAACAAACGCTGGTCAACGCCGAGCGGTTTACTTCCTCCGAGCTAAAAGAATATGAGCGGAAAATCCTCGCGGCCGACGAACGCATTCTGGAAATCGAGCGCCGGCTCTTTGTCGAGGTGCGTTCTGCGGTGGCCGCGAACGCCGCGCGTTTACGCCGAACGGCTGCGGCCGTTGCGCAGCTCGACGTCCTTACCGCGTTCGCGAAGCTGGCCGCCGATCGTGGCTATGCCCGCCCCGAATTCAACTCCGCCGGCGAACTGCTCATCATCGGCGGGCGCCATCCCGTAATCGAAGAGCTGCTGCGCCAGAAAGGCGAGCGCTTCGTCCCCAACGATCTTTGCTTCGAGCCCGGGCGCCAGCAGCTTCTGCTCATCACCGGGCCCAACATGGGCGGCAAGTCCACCTATCTTCGCCAGTCCGCGCTGATCGTCTTGATGGCGCAGATGGGCTCCTTCGTTCCCGCGCGCCAGGCGAAGCTGCCCATCACCGACCGCATCTTCACGCGCATCGGCGCCAGCGATAATCTCGCCCACGGGCGCTCGACGTTCCTCGTCGAAATGAGCGAAGTCGCCTCCATCCTGAATCACGCCACTCCCGCGAGTCTGGTCCTACTCGATGAAGTCGGCCGCGGCACCTCCACGTTCGATGGGCTCTCCATCGCCTGGGCCGTTGTCGAACATCTGCAGAAGCACACGCGCGCGCGCACGCTCTTCGCCACGCACTATCACGAACTGACGGAGCTGGGCGATCTTCTCCCCGCGGTAAAGAATGTTCACGTCTCCGTGAAAGAAACGCCCAGCGAAATTATTTTCCTGCGCCGCGTCGAGCCCGGCAGCGCGGACAAGAGCTACGGCATCGAAGTTGCCCGCCTCGCCGGTCTTCCTCGCAGCGTGATCGAGCGCGCCCGCGAAGTCTTGAAACGGCACGAGCAGAGCGAGCACGAACTCAGCGAGACGCTTTCTCCCGGCGCCTCCGACCTCGCGCACAAGAACGGCAATCAGCAGGTGCTCTTCACGGCTCTCGACCGAGAGGTTCTGGATAAACTGCGTGGCGCCGACCTCGACCAGTTGAAACCGCTCGACGCGCTCAATCTCCTCGCCGAGCTGAAAAAACAAATCTCATGAGCCAAAAGCCCATGCTCGTCCTTGGCCTGATGTCGGGCACTTCCGCCGACGGCATTGACGTTGCTCTCGCTCGCATCTCCGGCGCTCCGCCGAATCTTAGCGCCAAGCTGCTTGGCCACACTTCCGTCAAGTTTCCTCCGGCGCTTCGCAAGGAGATTCTTTGCGTCGCCGAACAACACCCCATCACTGCGGGCGCTCTCAGCCAGTTGAATTTTCGTTTGGGAGAACTCTTTGCTGGTGCCGCTCTCGCCGCTTGCCGCAAAGTTCGTGTCTCGCCAAAACGCATCTCGCTGATCGGCAGCCATGGCCAGACCGTTTTCCATCAGGGGCGCCCCATTCCCTATTTCGGTTCACCGACGGCATCCACGCTTCAGATTGGTGAGCCATCGATCATCGCTGCGCGCACCGGCATCACCACCGTCGGCGATTTTCGCCCCGCGGACATCGCTCTCGGCGGACAGGGCGCGCCTCTCGTCCCCTACGTGGACTATCTGCTCTATCGACACCCGAAGTTCGGCCGTGTTGCGCTCAATCTTGGCGGCATCGCGAACATTACGGTTCTTCCGCGAGCGGCCAAGCCGCAGCAAGTCTTCGCCTTCGATACCGGCCCCGCCAACATGCTCATCGACGCGCTCGTCTCGCATTTCACGCACGGCCGCCTGCGTTTTGACAAGAACGCCCGCCTCGCCATGCAAGGCCGCAGCCTCCCCGCGCTACTCGACGATCTCTTGCGCGATCCCTATCTCCGGATCGCTCCGCCAAAATCCATCGGCCGCGAATACTATGGCAACACCTACGTAAGAAAACTCCTCACTCTCGGCCGACGCCATCGCGCCAAGCCCAACGATCTCATCCGCGCAGCCACAATTTTCACGGCACTTTCGGTCGTCGATGCCCTGAACCGTTTCGTTTTGCCCAAAACGACAATTCACCAGCTCATCGTTTCCGGCGGTGGCGCGCACAATCCGCTAATCCTCGCCCAACTAGGCGCTGCCCTTCCCGGCATCGAAGTCCTGCCCTCTTCGCGTCTCGGCGTTCCCGAAGACGCCAAGGAAGCTTTCGCCTTTGCACTACTGGCTTACGAGACATTTCATAAGCGCCCCGCGAACCTTCCCTCCGCAACCGGCGCGCGCGGGCCCGCGATCCTCGGTAAAATCTCTTATGCCCCGCCGCGCTAACCGCCCACTCTCGAAGCTACGTCTTCTCATTACCTCAATCCTTCCCTACTTCATTGCTTCGTTCTGTCTCGCATCATGCTCGCATTCGTCTCACAGCGATCCTTCTTCACTTACTTTCCTCATCGAATCCAGTCCCACCAATCTCGACCCGCGCTTTGCCACCGATTCGCAATCCCAGCGCATCGATGGACTGCTCTTCAGCGGCCTGCTGGAGCGCGACAATCAGATGAATTTCCACGGCGACCTTGCCGAATCCTGGTCCACGCCCGACCCGCTCACCTACGTCTTCCAACTCCGCCGCGGTGTTCGCTTCCACGACGGCCGCGCGCTAACCTCCAGCGATGTCAAGGCGACGTTCGAGTTCATCCTGAATCCGGCCAATAAATCCCCGAAGCGTGGCGCCCTTCGCATGGTCACCTCCATCGAAGCGCCCGACGACGCCACGGTCATCTTTCATCTCAGCCAGCCGTACGCTTCCTTTAGCGTGAATCTCATTCCGAGCGCCATTGGCATCGTTCCCGCGAACGCCGGCGCCGATTTTTCTCGCCACCCTTTCGGCTCCGGCCCCTTTCGCTTCGTGCAGCAATCGCAGGACGAAGAAGTTGTCCTCGAGCGCAATCCGGGATACTTTCGTGATGCGCCTCAGATCACTCGCGTCCGATTCCGAGTCGTTCCCGACGCCGTCGTTCGCGCCCTCGAACTTCGTAAAGGCTCTGCCGATCTGGAGATGAGCTCCCTTTCTCCGGATATCATTCCCGTTCTCGCGCGCCAGCGCGATCTCGCAGTGACGGACCGCCCCGGCACGAATTTCACATATCTTGGATTCAACCTCGAAGATTCTGTCTTGTCCCATCGCGAAATTCGCCAAGCTCTCGCGCTGGCGACCGACCGCGAAGCGCTCATCCGGTATCTCCTCGATGGCCAGGCAAAGCTCGCTGCCGGAGTGTTGCCACCGGATCACTGGGCCGCGGAGCCGAATGTCGCCAAGTATCCTTACGATCTCGCTCGCGCCGAACAAGTTCTCGATGCCGCCGGATTTCCTAGCAAGGAGGACGGCGTGCGCCTGCATCTCACCCTGAAGTGCTCCACGGAAGAGCAAGCCCGTCTTATCGGCGCAGCGCTTCAGGAGCAATGGCGCCGCGCCGGCATCCAGCTCGAACTCCGGCCGCTCGAGCTCGCCACGCTGTTCTCCGACGTCGCCAAAGGAAATTTCCAGATCACCTACCAGCGCTGGGTTGGCGCCAACACCGATCCGGACTTTTTTGAATATGCTTTCTCATCGAAGCGCTTCCCGCCCGATGGCGCCAATCGCGGGCACTATCGCAACGCGCGCATCGATGTGCTCACGGACCAGATTCGCGTGGAAATGAATCAGGAAAAAAGGAAAGTTCTATGCAGTGAAGTTCAGAAAATTCTGGCGGACGATCTTCCCTACCTGCCACTGTGGTTCAACGACGTCGTTTCCGTCCACCGCCGCTCGCTCGGCACTCTCGACCTTCCATCTACCGGCAACTACAACTTCCTCACGGCGCTTCATCCAAACCACGACTAACCGGGCAACAATGTCATCCTGAGGCTATCCGGCGAGGATAGCCGAAGGATCTCAGCGGAAAATGTGCGTGCGAGATTGTCCGTTCCAAGAGAACTGCGCGCTTACTCTAGCGCCTTCTCAATCTCCGCGACCGGAATCGCCCCTTCCCTGCCGATCCTCCAAGTATCACCAGTCAATTCCACGATGGTTGAAGCCAGCGTCCCGCCGGTTTCTCCCGTGTCCACCACGAGCGGCACGCGCAACCCGAGTTGCTTCATCACCTGCTCGGCGTTCGAGCACGACGGAAATCCGGAAATATTAGCGCTTGTCCCCGTGACCGGACCTTCGAATTCATCGATCAAGCGCCGCACCAGTGTACTATTCGGCCAGCGCAACGCGATGCGGCCAGTGCCGGCGGTCACTTTGAGGGGAATACGCTGCGCCGCGTTCACCACCAGCGTCAATCCTCCTGGCCAGAACGCCTGGGCGAGCCGCAAGAATTTCCGCGGCGCTTCCCGCGCGAGCAGGATGGCTTGTTCGATCGAATTCACGAGGATCGGCAGCGCCCGCGTCTCCGGGCGCCCTTTGACGCGATAGATTTCATCGACCGCAGCCAGATTGAACGGATCGGCCGCCAGCCCGTAGAAGGTGTCCGTGGGAATCGCAATCACACTTCCGCGCGCGATAAAATCTGCCGCATAACGCAGCAGCTCCGCCTCCGGGGATTGCGCATTGACGCGCAGCAGTTCAGCCGGCAATTTTTTGGCCTTTGGCGAAGACGTGACGCCACCCTGCAGCGCTCCGCCAGCGCTGCCCTTCTTTGGGCGACGCTACCATAGCCCCTCTACCCACGCAATAAGAGCCTGCTGGCGACTACTTCCAGGCCGCTGTCGGCCAGTGCCTTGGGGGTCTGCTAGGAGTTAGCGTCCGCAGCTAGAAATTTGCTACCCTCCACGGTGATGGCAACGCCCGGCAAAACCGCTCGTAACGCTCGCCCTGCAAGTGAGGCTGCGCTCCTCACGAGCCGCGACAATCGCTGGCTCAAGGAGTTCCGCGTGGCTCTGCGCGGCGGCCTGCCCACGGAAGATGGATTTGTAGGCGTCGAGGGAGTTCGCCTGGTCGAAGAGGCGCTTCGTTCCGGTTGCGCCATCCGTGCGGTTCTCCTCAGCGAGTCTGGCGAACGCCATCATGAGCGCTTGGCGCCATTGATCGACCGGCCCGAAATGGCTTTTCCCGTACTACGCACCACGGACCGCCTCTTCGAGGGCATTGCCGACACCGAACATCCGCAAGGGGTCGCCGCGCTGGTGCATCCTCGGGAAATCTCATTCGATGTTTTCGTGCGAGTTCCTGATTCTGCTTGCGCTCCCTTGCTCGTCGTCCTGATAGGCGTCCAGGACCCCGGCAACGTCGGAACCATTCTGCGCACCGCCGCCGCCTTCGGCGCGACGGGCGCCGCCACCGCCGCTTCCGGCATCAGCGGCACCGCGAACCCTTTCTCTCCGAAAGCGCTGCGCGCCTCCGCCGGTGCTGCTTTGCATCTTCCGATTCTCGCCGGAATGTCGCTTTCGATTCTCCTAGCCCAACTGAAGGTCGCTGGAATCCGAACGCTCGCTTCGAGCGTTCATGAACCGCGGCACGGTGACCAGGCTCTGCTCGCGCCGTGGGAAGTCGATTGGTGCCAGCCGGTGGCCCTTCTTGTCGGAAACGAGGGCGCCGGTCTTCCCGAAGAAGTCAAGCGCAGCGCCGATGCGCGCATCCGCATTCCCATGGCCAGCGGCATCGAATCGCTGAATGCCGCCGCCGCGGCCGCCGTCGTTTTTTACGAAGCCGCTCGCCAGCGGAGTTCGCACGTTGCCGCCCAGATTCGGCCCGGCACCTGAAGTTTCCCATGGGGTCCGGCTTCTGCAACCGCGATAGTATTGGCACGGTGTTGTAGCGGCCGCTTTCCGAAGCGGGCGCACTTAAGGAGTCATGAGCCTCTTCCCTCATTTCGCTAAGGCTGCCGAGCCCGACGTTCCCGCCGCCAACCAGCCGCTCGCCGAGCGCATGCGCCCGCGCACGCTCGATGAATTCATCGGCCAGGAGAAACTGCTCGGTCCCGGCAAGTCCCTTCGCGTCCAGATCGAAAATGACAACCTCGGCTCCATGCTCCTCTGGGGCCCACCCGGCTGCGGAAAAACCACGCTCGCACGCCTCATCGCGCGCTTGACAAGCTCCGAGTTCGTCTCCTTCAGCGCCGTTCTCGCCGGCATCAAGGAAATCAAGGAAGTGATGGCCGTCGCCGAACAAAAATCCCGCTCCGGCCATCGCACCATCGTCTTTGTTGACGAAGTTCACCGCTTCAACAAAGCCCAGCAGGACGCTTTTCTTCCTCACGTCGAAGCGGGCCATATCATCTTCATCGGCGCGACCACCGAGAATCCCTCGTTCGAAGTAATTTCGCCGCTTCTCTCCCGCACCAAGGTTTACGTTCTCGATCCACTCACCACCCCGCAAATCGCCGAACTTCTCCGCCGCGCCCTCAATGACAAAGAACACGGTTTCGGAAATGAATCCGTCGAAGCTCCCGACGACATCCTGTTCCGCATCGCTTCGTTTGCAAATGGCGACGCCCGCGCCGCCTACAACACGCTCGAGCTTGCCGTCCGCAGCGCGGGTCCGGGCGAAAAAGACGCCCAGGCCATCACTCCGGAACTCCTCGAAGACGTGCTGCAACGAAAATTACTGCGCTACGACAAAGCCGGCGAGGAGCACTACAACCTCATCTCCGCCCTGCACAAGTCCGTGCGCAACTCCGATCCCGACGCCGCGCTCTATTGGCTCGCACGCATGCTGGAATCCGGCGAAGATCCGCTTTATCTCGCGCGCCGCATGGTGCGCATGGCCAGCGAAGACATCGGCCTCGCCGAGCCCGGCGCGCTCGCCGTTACGCTCGCCGCCAAGGACGCTTTCGATTTCCTCGGCGCGCCCGAAGGCCATCTGGCCCTCGCACAGGCCGTCGTCTATCTCTCGCTCGCGCCAAAATCCAACGCGCTCTACACAGCGTATGGCACCGTCCTGGAAGACGTCCGCAAAACCGAAGCCGACCCCGTTCCGCTCCACCTCCGCAACGCCGTCACCGGCCTGATGAAAAACATCGGCTACGGCGAAGGCTACAAATACGCCCACAATTTCGATGATAAAGTGACGGACATGACCTGCCTCCCCGACAACCTAGCCGGCCGCGCCTATTACAAGCCCACCGACCAGGGCTTCGAGCAGCGCCTCCGCGCCCGCCTCGACGAAATTCGCAAGATAAAATCTCGTGCTGTGCCAAACTCCTAGGAGCCATCCATGAAACGCTTTCTCTTCCTTCTCGCAGTTATTATTGGCTGCCTTCCGCTCGCCGCGCAGGACAAACCGAAACGCCCCCGCATTACCGGCATCGATCACGTCCGCATCGGAGTCACCGACGCGGACAAATCGCGCCAGTTTTACACGAAGCTGTTCGGTGTCCGGCTAAAAGGAGGCATGTGCTTTGACGCTTCTCGTACATGCTTCACGGTCGGTTGGGGCCAGAATCAGACAATTGAGCTAAAGGAGCTCGCGGCTGTCGACAAGAAGAACTCGCTCGCGGAGATTGCTTTCGCCACAGATGATATCGAGCAGATGCATAGCTATCTTGTCGCCCAGGGCGTGACCGTAAGCAAAATCTCTAAAGACGCATACCTCAAACACGCCTACGATGCCCATTTCGAGGTCCGCGATCCTGAAGGTACCCCACTTTCCTTCATCCAACGGTTCGCGATTCCCATTGATGACCCCTTCGGCGCGCCGTACTACGTGCGAGTAATCCACGCCGGCTTCGTCGTCCCGGATCGCGCGGTCGAAGACCACTTCTACAAAGACATACTTGGATTTCACCTTTACTGGCAGGGCGGAATGAAAGACGACGAAAAGAACTGGGTAGCGATGCAGGTTCCTGATGGCACGGACTGGGTGGAATACATGCTCAACATCTCGCCTACTGCAGACCACCACACGCTCGGCGTAATGAATCACATTGCTCTGGGCGTACCCGATATTCACGCCGCCGAACAGCAGCTCATCAAGAATGGCTGGAAACCCGGTGAAAAGCCAAAGATGGGCCGCGATGGCAAATGGCAGCTCAATCTGTACGATCCGGACGACACCCGCGTCGAGTTTATGGAGTTCAAGCCCGTCGAAAAACCCTGCTGTTCAGAATTTACAGGACCGCACCCTGGACCACACCAGTGATCAGCTTCCCGAAGAATCTCGTTCCATGTCAGAATCCTTCGGGAATCAAATGAACCGAGTCACCCTCGCGCTCGTCCTATGTTCCGTTTGCCTTCCACTTGCCGCGCAAGAGCAGCCTGCGCGCCCGCCCATCACCGGCATCGCGCACGTCCGCCTCTACTCCACCGATCTCTACAAATCGCGCGAGTTCTACACCCACGTTCTAGGGCTTGCGCATGGCACAGCCGGCTGCATCGCCGTGACGCGCCCCTGTTTTACCGTCAACGACCACCAGCAAATCGAATTGGTACAAGTAACCGCCGGCGCGCCCGAAAATCTTCTGGCCGAAGTTGCCTTTGCCACGCCCGACGTCGAACAGATGCACCGCTACCTCCTCGCGCACAACCTCAGCACCAGCGCGATCACAAAAGATCGTAATGGCGTCCAACATTTCGAACTCCGCGACCCGGAAGGCGTTCCCATCGCCTTCGTGCAACTCCCATCGCAACGTTTCTTCACCGCCCCCGCCGAACAAGTCAGCACCCGCATGGTCCACGCGGGCTTCATCGTCAAAGACCGCGCCGCCGAGGACCGCTTCTACATGGACCTGCTAGGCTTCCGCATGTACTGGCACGGCGGCTTCAAGGACGCCGACACCGACTGGTGGGAGATTCAAGTTCCCGACGGCACCGACTGGATCGAATACATGCTCAATATCCCAACCAACGCGAATAAGCAGGAGCGCGGGGTGCAGAATCATTTCTCCTTGGCGGTCGAACAAATCAAACCCACCGCAGCTCTCCTCCGCACTCACGGTCTCAAGACTACCGACGAGCCCGAAATCGGCCGCGACGGCAAATGGTCCTTCGACATCTACGATCCCGACCTGACCCGCGTCGAATTCATGGAGTTCAAGCCCGCGCAGCCGCCCTGCTGCAATCCTTATACTGGACCGCAACCGCGCCCATGAACCTTTCCCTCTTGCCAAGCCCTTCTCGCCGCTTTATTCGTATCTGCTCGTTATTCTCCATCGCGGCCTTGTGCTGTTCTCTGCCCTCCGGCAATGCCCAGAATCTCGACAAACCACTCCAATCCATCGACGAGGAAATCACCGCCTTCGCCTACGCCCCCGATGGCCGCATCGTCTATGCCGTCTATCGCCATTTCAAAACCAAGGAATACGACCTCGAACACGACGACATCTGGCTTCAGGAAGCAAACGGCAAGCGTCGCCGCTTGCTCGAAGGCCAGAAATTCAATCGCGGCAATCGGCCATTCAGCTACATCGTCAATTCCTTCCGTTGGTCTCCCAACGGCCGGATGATCCTCGCCGAGCTTCTCACCACCACCGTCGTCGACGACACCGGCAAAGCCGAAGACTCCTTCCAAACGCTGCTCCTCGACGATGGTGGAAAAGAAATCCGCATCGCCAAAGGCGACAGCATCGTTCCCGACGCCGCGAATCCCTTCTGGCTCGCCGACAATGTTTCCATCAACTTTCTCGCGGAAGCCGTGAAACCTCGAATGCTTTTTTCCCTGAATTCCAAACGGCTCACCACCGGTTCTCTCAAGTCACCCCACGAAGGACGCACCTTCCGTGATCTTGTCCCGCTTCCCGATGGGAATTCCGCCATCGCCGTTGAACAAGATCGCGCCCTCACCGGCCCATCCCGTCTGCAGCGCCTTGACCTGCTCAGTGATGAGGACAAAGAGTTAGCCACGCTTGACGGCTACGAGGGCGGCCTCTGCGTTTCTCCCAGCGGCAAGATGGCCGCCTATTTTGTCGACAAGGAAATTCTCGAAGTTCGCGATCTCGCGTCGCCCAATCGCGTGGCCCGTCTTCGCATTGGCCTCGGCGTTTTTCGCTGGTCGCCCGACGAATCGCGCATCCTCCTCAAGCGTTCCCTTGAGAAAAAATCCGGCGATCTCGTTTGGATCGATCTTCCTCCGCTCGCCTCCTCCTCCGCGCACGACATTCCCGTTTCGCAGCCGCAGCCCATTTCTATCCTGCACGGCCTCAGCTTCCGCGATTTTGTCATCTCTCCCGATGGCCGCTTCCTCGCCGTCGTCATTACCGGCAAACGCAACCTCCTCGTCTTCCCCCTCCCCTCGCGCTGAACCTCCGTTCCTCTTCGCTCTCTTCTCTTTCCTCTCTCCTCTGCGTCTCCTCTTCTCTTTCTCTGCGATAAATCCTTTTCTTTCTTTTGCCTAAAAAAAAGCCCGCGCAAAATTGCCACGGGCCGCCTACGAATGCGAATTGTCACTCCCCTACCGCTTCAGCTCTCCAGCTCTCTTCCGATGCTCCACCAAAATGCAAGCATCCTCAATCACTATCAGCCCCGCAGCTCGCGCCTTCTCCGCCGCTTCTTTATTCTCAATTCCCAGTTGCATCCAAACGACCTTTGCGCCCACCCGAATCGCGCTCTCCACCACCGGCGGCACCTCCTCCGCGCGCCGGAACACGTTCACGATATCTATTTTCTCCGGCACCTCTTCCAACCGCGCGTAACTCTTCTCCCCCAGCACTTCCGTCTCGTTTGGGTTCACGGGAATGATCCGATAGCCCACACGCTGCATGTATTCCGTCACGCTAAAGCTCGGCCGCATCGGATTCGAGGACAATCCGACCACCGCAATGGTCTTGCATTTTTTCAGGAGTTCGAGAATCGCGTCGGCGCCGGCCTCCGCGCCACTCGGGAGCAGCACTCTCATCGCGCCGCGAGTTCGCCCTTGCCCGCGCGCTTCAAAATCGCTCGCGCCATGGCCGACAAACATTTGTCATTTTCTTCCGCCGTTCCAACCGAAATGCGCAGCGCATCCGGAAATCCCATCCACCCCAGCGGCCGCACGATCACGCCCATCTGCAGCAGATCATCGCTCAGCGCCTTGGCATCCGGACCCACTACAATAAACACAAAATTGGCCTCGCTCGGCACCGGCAGGAAACCCATCTTCGCCAAAGCCTCGCTCAACCGCTTCCGTTCCCTCGCATTCGTTTCGATGCAACGCGTTACGTGCTCCGTGTCATCCAGCGCTGCCAGCGCGGCAGCCTGCGCCACTCCCGACGTATTGAATGGCGTTCGCAACTTATTCATCGCGGAAAGCAGATCGGGCCGCCCGATGGCGTAGCCGATGCGCAATCCCGCCAATCCATAAACTTTTGAAAACGTCCGCAGGATCAGCAGATTCTTTCTCTTCCGGTACGCCTCCACCGAATCCCGCAGTCCCATGCTCACCGCGTAATCGATATACGCTTCATCCAGCACCACCAGCACGCCATCCGGCACTTGTTCCAGAAATTCCTCAAACTCCTTGCGCGCAAACGCGCTTCCCGTTGGATTGTTGGGATTCGCCAGATAAATCACGCCCGTTTTCGGCGTGATGGCCTTCGCCATGGCCCTTAGGTCAAAAGCGAACTGGCGCTGCGGCACCAGCACCAGCTCCGCCCCGCTCGCGCGAATCGCCACAGAAAACGGCGCGTACGTTCCTTCCGAGGTCAGCCCTTGCAATCCCGCGCGCAAAAGCACCCGCGCCGCCAAATCAATAATCTCGCTCGATCCCAGTCCCACGAATATCTCTTCCAGCGATACTCCGCGCCGCGCCGCCAGCGTTTGCCGCAGCGCGTGCGTGCCGCCATCCGGATAACGATTTGAATCCCCCAGCACCGCCCGCGCCGCCGCAATCGCTTTCGGCGAAGGCCCCAGCGGGTTCTCATTCGAAGCGAGCTTCACCGCATGAATCTTCAGCTCCCGCTCCACTTCTTCGATCGGTTTTCCCGGAACGTATACCGGCAGCCCGCGCAGATAATCCGGAATCAGCTCTTCAATCGTTCGCGTCATCTCTTCCAGTCTACTTCCACAATTGTTTTGCCGCCAATCCGTCGCTCGCGATTGGTAGCCATTCTCTAACTCTCAAACATTTGCCGCGCATGCTCGGTGAAGCCATCGTGCTGCACCGCCAATCTCCCGCTCTTCTCCTTCACTTCCTTTACCTCATTTACCTCCTTTACTCCCTTTCAAAGACTCTTCAATTGCGCCACTTCCCGAACCGTCAGCGCGCGATATTTTCCCGGAGCCACATCCAGAACCAATGGCCCCAGTTGCACGCGCTTGATTTTTTCCACCAGAAATCCCACGCCCTGAAACATCCGCCGAATCTGGCGATTTCGTCCCTCGATCAAAATCACCTCGTACCACGGATTCACCGCGTCCTCCACCAGCCGTATTTTCGCCGGCGAAGTCTTCACCCGCGTGCCATCCTCCAACTCGATCGCGATGCCCGCGCGCAGGCGCTCGATCGCCCGCTCGTCCGGCTTTCCGCTGATTTTCACCAGATACGTTTTCGGTGCGTGCGAACCGGCTTTCATCAGCTTCTGCGCCAGCGCCCCATCATTGGTCATCAGCAGCAAACCTTCGCTCGCGTAGTCCAGGCGCCCCACGGGATACACGCGTTCGGGACATTTTTTCATCAGATCCATCACCGTCGGCCGCCCCTCGGGATCGCTCACCGTGGTCACGTAACCTTTCGGCTTGTTCAGCAGGAAATACAGCAGCCGCTCCCGGTTTTTCAGCGGCTTCCCATCCACGCAAATCAAATCCCCTTCCGCATCGGCTTTCGTGCCTTGTTCCGTCACCACTTTTCCGTTGAGCGTCACCCGCCCCGCCGCAATGATCTCTTCCGCCTTGCGCCGCGAGGCCATCCCGCTGGCGGCCATGATTTTCTGCAATCTTTCCAAAGCCATCGTGCGTGGATTCTCCTGCGAGGGAAAACTGTAGCTCACCCCTTCAGGGGTGAGGCCTTTCTCTTTGTTCTCTTCGCTCTTGTAGTGGCCGGTCTTCAGACCGGTGTTTTTCCATCTCTTCTCTGTCTACTCTGCGGTCTCTGTGATCCCTGTGATCTCTGTGGTCTTTGTTCTCTATGTTCTCTCTGCTTACTATGCGATCTCTGCGGCCTTTGTTCTCTTTGTTCTCTCTGCTTACTATGTTCTCTGTGCTTACTGTGTGCTTTCTGCCGTTTCTGCGCTCTCTGCGCGCCCTGCGCTCGCTCCGTTCTCCGCGTATTCTGCGCCAAATTCCGCTCTCTTCCTTCCTCTCGCCCGTCATCTACCTTCCCCGCATTCTCTCCCTTTCGCAATTTCTCCACTTCCTTGTCCGCGAGCAACCGATATCTCCCCC
>JBGQDD010000029.1:0-13787 GCA_041495665.1 Candidatus Acidiferrum sp. | reverse complement strand
GGATGCTGGAGGTCCAAGAGCGGGAAGGCGCCGTGACTTTTCTTGTGCGCGTGCAGCCGCGGGCGAGCAAGGACGAGATTGCCGGAGAAATGGGAGGCGCGTTGAAGGTGCGGCTGCGCGCGCCGGCTCTCGAGGACCGGGCGAACGAGGCCCTGGTGGAATTCCTGGCGCAACTTTTGAAAACACCCAGGTCGGCTGTTAGAATCCTCAGCGGTGACCGTAGCCGCACGAAACGCATGGAAATCCGCGGTGTGACCCGGCAGCAGATCCTCGCGTTGTTGGTGCAAGAAGCTTGAAGCTTGACAGTTGAAGGTTGTCCGAGCGATGGAGCTGAGTTCCCAATGAGCGCAGATATTCAAGGCATCCAGAGTGACTTGCGGGCCGCCAAGATCGATGGCTGGCTTTTCTATGATTTTCGCGGACGCGATCCCATCGCGCAGCACATCCTGGGTCTGCCGGAAGGAATGAGGACGCGAAGATGGTTCTATTTCGTTCCGGCGAAGGGAACGCCAAAGAAGCTGGTGCACAAGATTGAGACGCAGTCGCTGGCGGCGTTGCCCGGAGACACGCTGTATTACTCGGCGCAGGAAGAACTGCGAAAGAACTTGAAAAAGATGTTTGGCCGCGCGAAGAGCGTGGCGATGCAGTATTCGCCGAAGGCCGCGATTCCCTATGTGGCGATGGTGGATGCGGGGACGATTGAATTGGTGCGCAGCTCCGGCCCGAAGGTGGTCAGTTCGGCGGACCTGGTGCAGAAATACGAGGCGTGCTGGAGCGCCGAGCAGCTCGAATCGCATCTTTCGGCCGGAGTGGCCATCGACCGGATCGTAAGTGAAGCTTTTCAACTTGCCGCGAAGAGCGTGCGCGAGAAAAAAACGCTGACGGAATTCGATGTGAAGAACTGGATACTGAAGAAATTCGAAGCCGCGGGAATCTGGGCCGAGGAAGGGCCTGATATCGCAGTGAATGCCCACGCCAGCGATCCTCACTATGGCCCGACGGCGGAATCCGCCTCGCCGATTCGCGAGGGCGACCTGCTTTTGATGGATGTTTGGGGAAAGAAGAAGGCGCCCGGGAGCGTTTATTACGATATTACGTGGATGGGATACCTGGGCGCGAAAGTTCCGGAGATATATGCGAAAGTGTTTGACGTGGTGCGCGAGGCGCGTGACACGGCGACCGACTTGATTCGCAAACACATTGCGGCGGGGAAGCCGCTGCAAGGATGGCAAGTGGACAAGGCGGCGCGCCGCGTCATTGAAAAAGCGGGGTACGGAAAATATTTCTTCCACCGCACCGGGCACAGCATTGGAGAGAGCGTGCACGGCAACGGCGTGAACATGGACGGGCTCGAAACACATGACGTGAGGCACCTGATCCCGAAAACTTGCAATTCCATTGAGCCGGGAATCTATCTGCCGGAATTCGGCGTGCGCAGCGAAGTGAATGTGTATATCGGCGATGATGAGGCTCGCGTGACGGGATCGATTCAGAACGAGATTCTAGCGTTGCTGGCGTAAGCTAGGAATAGAAGGAAGACGGATGTCAGACGAGACGGCAGCACCGGAGGCTCCGCCGCAGGATTCCAGACGCGAGACGATGGCTTTCGCTATTGGCGTGGCCGGATGGCTCGTGCCGGGTTTGGGTCATGCGCTCATGAAGATGTGGGGCCGCGCGGCGGCGTGTTTTCTAACGGTCGGTTTACTGGTAATTCTCGGTGCCGGGATGCGGGGCAACGTTTTCAGTTCAAGGGGGAACGATGCTTTCGATTCGCTGGGCTATTTGGCGGATCTGGGCGCTGGAACGTTCTATCTGGCGGCCAGGTCGCTTGAGACGAACGGTGCGGACGTCTCGCACGCGGGCGGCGATTACGGGACGCGTTTCCTCGCGACGGCGGGTGTGCTGAATCTGCTGGCGGCACTTCATGCGTATGAAGCAGCTCGAGGACGCAAAGCATGAACGCCGGAATAGGATTCAAACTCAGTCATCTGCAATCCATGCTGCTCTTCGCGCTGCTGATTTCCATCGCGTTTGGCTTCCTGAGCCGGCGGCGGCCGATCGACCGCGTGAAATACATCGTGTGGTCCCTGTTCCTCTTTCTTTTGGTCGGCGTGGGAATTGGATGGGCGATGTATCCGTTCTCACGCTGAAAGCACGCTATTTTCGCCGATGAATTGACAGTAATTTTCCGCGGATGCTATTGTCGATAGAACGGGCCGAGGTAGCTCAGTGGTAGAGCAGCCGATTCGTAATCGGCAGGTCGTGGGTTCAACTCCCACTCTCGGCTCCATTTTCCTTCCGTATTCCGCAATCCCCATCCATTGACTTCTTTGTTGCCGCCGAACTGTTGCGAACATTCGAAGACAACTCTCGGAATTTTGCCGATGTCACGCCGCATTTTGTTTCTGCGTCCTCGCTGGGTAAACCAATCCTGCTCGTCCGCGCCGCCAAGGATCTGCGGATGGATATCGGGCGCGTCACCGAATGCGCCCCGGCGATCACGCTCGATAATAGAGAGCTTGCTCCAACTTTGAACTTCGTGCTGGCCCCAGTCTGCGATATGCTCCCTCATTCGATGAGGAGCCGCCACAGGGCATCGAAGCGTTGGCGCGGAATTCGACCTGCGTTGTGGCGCTGTAGAAGCTCGTTGTGAATCTTGGCGCCGCGAAACCAAGCTATCTCGGTCCGCCTGAGGACTGTGCTTCAAATCCTGTTGGAGGGACGAACGGATGACAAACCTAGCCACACTGCTTCTGGTTGCCGGCGGAAAATCCCACATCACCGGTCTGGACTGGGCGGTGATCGCGTTTTATTTCAGCATTCTTCTCTGCGTGGCCTGGTGGGTGGTCAAGAGAGGTAAGGACTCGGCGGCGGACTACTTCCTCGCCGGGCGCAACCTGAGCTGGTGGATCATCGGAGCATCGATTTTCGCGTCAAACATCGGGTCGGAGCATGTGGTTGGTCTGGCTGGCGCGGGCGCGACGAGCGGCATGGCGCTGGCGCATTATGAATTGCACGCCTGGGCTCTCTTGGTTTTGGGGTGGGTGTTCGTGCCCTTCTATATGCGCTCGATGGTTTTCACGATGCCGGAATTCCTAGAGCGGCGCTTCAGCACAAATTCGCGCTACGTTCTCTCCATTGTCTCGCTCATCACCTTCATCGTCTCGAAGATTGCCGTGGGCATTTTTGCCGGTGGCGTGGTGTTCAGCACCCTGCTGCCCGAGATGAAATTGCACATCGGCGGAGCAGAAATTGACAGTTTCTGGATCGGCTCCGTACTCGTCATCGCGCTCACCGGTCTCTACACGGTTTTGGGGGGCATGCGGGCCGTCGCTTACAACGACGCCGTCCAGGTCTTTGTCCTAATCCTTGGTTCGGCCGCATTGACCTTCTACGGCCTGCACAAACTGGGAGGGTGGAGTGAACTCCGCCATTGGTGCGGCTCGGACATGTTCAATCTCTGGAAGCCGCTGATCCCCGCTGGGGTGCAAGGTTCGTGGGCTCCGGTGCTCGAAACGAATGCCGCCGGCAAGGTCATCAAAGAAGCTTGGTACTTCAACGACTATTTCCCGTGGCTGGGAATGCTGTTCTGCGCCCCGATCATTGGGCTGTGGTACTGGTGCACCGACCAGTACATCGTCCAGCGAGCCCTCGGCGCCCCCAATGAAAAAGTAGCCCGCCGCGGAACCATCTTCGCGGCGTTTCTGAAACTGACTCCCGTTTATTTGTTCATCATCCCGGGGCTGATCTGCTTCGCCTTGGCGCGCAGCGGCAAGATTCCCGAGTTGGCTCGCATGATCGGACCGGACGGCCACGCCATCCCTTTGGCCGCTCAGGGAGCCTTTCCCATGTTGGTGCAATACCTTTTGCCGCCAGGCCTCCGGGGCCTGGTCGTGGCTGGACTGCTTTCCGCGTTAATGGGATCGCTAGCCGGCGTCTTCAACGCCTGCTCGACGCTCTTTACCGTGGACCTCTACCAGAAGTGGAAGCCTGACGCCTCGCAGCATGACCTGGTACGCACTGGGCGTATCGCCACCACGGTAATGGTGTTCATCGCGTTCGCGTGGATCCCGGTCATCAAGAATGCCCAGGGACTCTACGGCTACTTACAGGCCGTGCAGAGTTATCTGGCTCCGCCCATATTCGTGGTGTTTTTCCTGGGAGTGTTTGTCAAGCGCATGAATGCAACAGGCGCGCTTTGGTCCATGATTGTGGGTTTTATTCTTGGCATCTTCCGCATGATCGTGGATACGCCGGTGACGCTGGGCCTGAGCGGTCTGCAGAACGGATATCCGCACGGGTCGTTCCTATGGATCGTGAACAATATGTATTTTCAATACTTCAGCGTCCTGATCACGCTCGTTTCGGCGATCGTCATGGTCGGCGTCAGCTATATGACTGCGGAACCGGACTACGCCACCCTTCAAAACCTCACGTTTGCAACCAAGACGAAGGAAGACAAAGCAGCCACGCGCGCCAGTTGGAATTGGCGCGAAGTGGCGGCATCGGCGCTGGTTCTCGTGTGCATTCTTGGAGCTTATTTGTACTTCCGAGGCTGAAACAATTCCGAGCCCCGTCGCGGCCGCTAATATTTGTGCATGGTTCCGCGAGCGTGCGGTTCCTTCCATTTCCATCAGCGCGCTTCAGGTATAGCGGCCGGATGTGCGGCGCTCGTAAGCGAGAGCTTCGAGAATTTTATCGGTGGTGAGCGGGCTATCCGCTGGGAGCGTCAGTTTGGGTTTGAGACGCCTCAGGATTTCGTCGGCCATGCGGAAACGCACGTCTGGTGCGAGATCGATGCGGCGGTTGAGATAGGAATCGATTAGCGCGCATTCCTCGAGCGAGAGCAGGCCGGCGCCGAGAGGAGGCCGTGCCGGGCCGGACGGCGCTTCCGCGGTCTGCCAGGCGGGTTTCAGGTCGGTGAAGGACGCTTCGCGAACGACGAGCGAACCAGCGACCAAGTCGCCCAGCCGCCTGTTTTCCCTGGTGAGGAGCGCGCTCACAATGCCGACCGCATAAAAGGCCGGCAGCCAGTCCACAATGCGCATGAGGTTGCGGGCGATCGATTCCGCGGCCGTCAGCGGGCGGCCAGAATCCTTGATCACGCGAATGCCAGCCTTGCGCTTGCCGGGAGTCTGTCCGTTCCAAACGATTTCAAATATCGCGAAATACCCAAAATAGAGAAAAAAGAAAAACAACACGAGAAGGGCGAAGCCCCACATGGCTGCTCCTGGCATAGCAGCGGAAATAACGCCAATCAGGATGCTTCCGCCGATGCCCACAACGAGGCCGACTAGCATTTGAATCAGCGTGTCTAGGGCGAGGGCAAGGAAGCGGCTGCCGACGCCTGCGATGGCAAAGTCGAGCGCCGTTTGCTCCGGCGTTTCGATGGTAAGCTTGTCGGCGAACGAACCGAGAGGGGCGCCGGCGCCGGGCTGGTTCGAGGACATGATATCCAATCGGTGGCTCGAAAAACGAAAACCCTATTGGGCGCGCCTCGAACAACTCGTACAGCGCTCCCGCCGGGGTGTTGCCGCGCTCAGCCACGTTGAATTGCAGGAACTGGGACTATTATATCGCCAAACGGCCTCGGATCTTGCTGCCGTGCGCGAAGACGCAACGACCCAGCAGCTAGCCGCATATTTGAACCAACTGCTCGGGCGCGGCCACAATTTGATTTACAGCGGGCACAAGCCCAAGGTTAGCGGACTCCTGCGGTTTTACGGAGAGACCTATCCACGGGTATTTCGCGAAACGCTCGCGCAGTCGCTTCTGGCGCTGGCGATATTTGCATTGACGGGGCTGGCAGCGTGGGTGGTGACAATCCACGATCCTGGATTCGCTCATCGCGTGCTCGGTCCACAAATGATGGAAACGATTGAGCATCGCAAAATGTGGACCGATTCCATCGTAACGATCAAACCCGTCGCTTCCTCCGGCATCATGACTAACAACCTCACCGTGGCCTTCACCACGTTCGCCTTGGGAATCACCGCAGGCCTCGGAACGATTTGGATGATGATCGTGAACGGTTTGATGATTGGCGTGATTGGAGCGGCAACGTGGCGGGCAGGGATGGCGTTGCAATTGTGGAGCTTTGTTGCGCCGCATGGAGTGCTGGAGCTGCCGGCGATTTTCATCGCTGGAGGGGCGGGGTTGGAGATGGCGCGCGGACTGCTGTTTCCGGGGCTGCTGCCGCGACGGGAATCGCTGGCGAGAGCGGGGGGCCGTGGAGTGCGGTTGCTGTTGGGCACCATTCCGATGCTGGTAGTCGCGGGGGTGATCGAAGGTTTTTTTTCACCGAGCAGCGCTCCGGTGGCCATGAAATTCGCCTTGGCGTCGGTACTGTTTATTGCTTTACTGGCTTACCTATTCATGGTCGGCCGGCCTGAGAGGAAAATCTCTAAAGCAGGTTCCGCTCCTTGATGTCCAGATATTGATTCACCAGAGCACATGCCAGGAGACCGGGAACGAGCTCGAAGGCAAAGACCCCGCGCTGGCGAAGTCCGCGCAGACGCAGCTCGCGGCGATGAGCGATTTCGAGCGCGGCAGCATGACGGTACATCTCTTCGCGATTCTGCGGCGTGGTTTCGGCGAGGAGCGTCAGGTCTGGCTGATTCATCACACTGAAAACAACGAGATGCCGTTTGGTCATCTGCATGGCGTATTCGATGACTTCGGGCGTGGTGTGCGTTTCAGCAAAATCCGTAATCCAAACGACGAGACTGCGGCGGCTTTGTTCCTTGAGCAGGATGCGTGCCGCACGGGAATGATCAGCCTCGGAAGCTTCGCCGTGAACCTGTGCGAGGCAGTCAACGATCGTTCGCAGGTGCAGCGGGCCTCGGCCGGCCGCGACGTTGCACTGGATCGAGCGGCCGTAGGCGAGCAACCCGACGCGGTCGCCCGTTTGCGTGGCAACTTGCGCGAGTGATAGCGCAGCGTTCACGGCGTAGTCCAGCTTGGAGAGTCGCACCTCGCTTTGCCCGTGCTGGATTTTCGCGCGCAGCAGCCGACCTGCATCCAACACGATCCAAATCGCTTGGCTACGCTCGATTTCAAAAACGCGCGTGGTGAGCTGATGGCGGCGGGCCGTGGCCGTCCAGCAGATATCTCGCAAGTCGTCCCCGTGACGGTAGTCCCGCAGACTTTCGAACTCACGGCCCTGCCCGCGCTGGCGCCGGCGCCGCTTTTCCATCTCCACCTGCCGACTGCGGATCAAATACAGGGCATGCTGGCGGGCCTGCTCGAGATCGGGCAGAACGCGCACGGTCTGCGAAATATCGGCGGACGCCCAGCGTTCGGCAAAACCAACCTTGGTTTGGTAGCGCAGAAACAGGCGGCCTAAGCGGACGTCGCCGCGTTCCCGCGGGAGAATCTGGTAACGCGTCCGCGCTTGGCCCAGGGCCCCAACGATGAGTTCGAGGGCAGGAGGAGCGATGCGAAGGGTAGCAGGCGTTTCGTCGGTCAGGTAACAGCGAATCGCAGCGCTGCCGAAGTTGCGAAGAGTGATTTGGACGTCGCACGGCGCGGCCAGCGAAGGCGGGTGCTCCCACAGGCGGCGAACTTCGATCTGCTGCGGCTTGGGCAGGTGCGACAGATCCGATACGAAGGCCACCATGGCGAGAAGGTCCCACAAGAACATCGCAGCGATCAGTTGAGGCGCCCACCACGCGGGGACGAGCCACAGCAAGCCCAAAAGCAACATCACGAAGAATCGCGGGCCGAAGCCAAATGGCAGCCGGCCCAGAGACCGCGCCCGCGCCCCCACTTCGGGTGGCACCAGCGGCCGCGGAGTGTTCATCGCCGCACCCTCATTTTGGCACCTCAACGGCGGCGATCACTTGGGCGATCACCTGGTCGGATGTGAGCCCTTCCAGGTCGGCTTCGGGCTTGAGCAAGACACGATGACGGAGAACCGGGAGCGCGGCTGCTTTCACGTCGTCAGGCAAGAGGTAGTCACGGCCGTCCATTCCGGCGAGCGCGCGCGCCACAAAGAAAAGTCCAACCGCGGCGCGAGGACTGGCGCCGAGAGAGATGGCCGGCCAATCGCGCGTGCGCCGCACCAGCGAAACCACGTAGGAATGGAGCGTCGGTTCGACGCGCACACTTTCAATTTCGCGGCGCGCCGCGGGAAGGGCCGCGGCATCGAGCGGTGTAATGGCGATTTTCTCGAGGCGCCGCGGATCGAAGCCTTTCTCGTACTGGGATAGAATTTGCATCTCTTCCTGGGCGGACGGATAGTTGACGCGAATCTTCAGGAGAAAGCGGTCGAGTTGTGCCTCTGGAAGCGGATAGGTTCCTTCGAATTCGATGGGATTTTGCGTGGCAAGAACGGTAAAATTTTCCGACAAAGGATGGCGCACGCCATCGATCGTCACCTGCCGCTCCTCCATGGCTTCGAGCAGCGCGGCCTGCGTGCGCGGGGAAGTGCGGTTGATTTCGTCGACGAGAAGGAGGTCAGTGAATACCGGACCGCGGTGCAGCGAGAAAGTGCTGTTACTCAGATTGAAGACGTTCGTTCCGGTGACGTCGGCGGGCATGAGGTCGGCCGTGCACTGAACGCGCTGAAAGCCGAGACCGCAGATGCGCGCCAGCGATTTCACGGCGAGCGTTTTGGCAAGGCCGGGGACGCCTTCTATTACCGCGTGGCCTCCGCAGACGAGAACAAGCAGAAGCTGATCGACGACTTCGCGCTGGCCGACAATGACCTTCGAGAGTTCACTGCGAACGTGCGTTGCGAGTGCGGAAAGGTGTTGCACGGTTAGGTCTTCTCCTGACGGGATTGTGCCCGAACGTTGAGCTTGGCTGCGTGCCGCTCCAATTTCTGAACTTGATCCAAGGCTTCGCGTGGCGAGAGCTTCACCATGCGGCTCGACGCTCCAGCTCGCTGGAGCAGATCAGCGAGCCCAGAGTCCTTCCAGCCGAGACGCTGCTCGGCAGCCTGCCCCAGCTCGGCATCAGGCGTGCTCGGCGACATCCCGAGTTGCCGGGTCAGCAAGAACCGCAAGCGCAGATAGGAGACGGACACAGCTGCGGACGCCGCTCCAGCCCGTTCGTACAAGCCGCCCAGCGTGTCGACGAATTCCAGCGGCGACAACCTCGAAGTGCCTGCAGGAACAAACACGGGCCCGCTTCGCCGGCTGAAGCTGAAGAGCACAGCCGCCCCCAGCACTCCCAATTGCAGGAGGCCCCACGCAAGCGAGGTCTTGCCAAAGTAACTCCAGAGCGAGCTGCGTTGCCCGTGAAAGTATTCATCCCAATAGATCTGATAAGGCTCGTCCGCGGACCAGTTCGCAACCGAGCTCAGAAAGAAAGCGAGATTGTCGTCACGCGTGATTCCCGCGTTGGTAAGGGGCGTCGACCCTGCCCACCAGAGAATCTCCCCATCGCCCAACTTCCAGCTGATTACTTCAGGCGACTCGGCTTCACCATATAGTGCGAGTTGAGATTCACTGAGCTTGCCCCAGGTGGCCTGCGGTTGAATCGTTACGTGCTGCGCGGCATGTGCGAGGCGGCTCGGAATGCTTGGTGAGAAAGATTTCCATTCAGGGTCCGGCGGAATGCGCGAAACATTCGCGTCCTCGAAAAACATGCTAACCATTTCCCCGGTGAAAAGCACATGACCGCCCTCTTCCACAAATTCGGTGAGCGCCTTCCGTTCCTTTTCGCTGGGCGGCCGCGTCGGTTCGGCGAGAATCAGCAGGGCTCTGCCTGCGTCTCGATTCAATTCCGTTGGCGGCTCTTCCCAGCGGCGAACCGGATAGTGAAGTTGCGAAAGCATGAGGTAAGCGGCTTCAGCTCCCGCCGACTGCGCCGAATAGGTCGAAGGAATCGGAGAATTGAACTGTTCGCCCGGAGGGGAAACCACCGCGCTACCCGCCAACATCAGGACAAGAAGCCCTCCGCCGATGAGGAGAAGCTTACGGTCAGAGGCGGCTATTTCAACTGGCATCCGAGCGCCTCCAGTTGGCGAAGCGAATCGTGGAAATCTTCGGGCCCCGCGCCACAATTGGCGTACCAGATTCGCTCCAGCCGCGACGTCAGCGCCGCCAGCGGCTCGCGATGCGTCGGTCGCGGGGCGAGCTCGCCGGGAGATGGCTCGGCCACCAGTCGTAGGTATTCGCGGGGAGTCTTGGTGCGATCTCGGGGCACTACGCCGCTATCTTCAAGGCGCACAATTCCGGCCCAATATGCGGAATGAACCGCTTCTCGAAAATCGCCTCGGTTCGCCGCTTCGCGTGCCATGCGGATCCATTCTTGCCAGGTCCGGGACGCAACGACCGACCCGCTCGAAGCCAATGAATCCATGCGGTCTCCGCTCCCCAGGAAACGGATCAGCCAGAGCGCCACGCACCCCACTCCTCCGATCATGATCAGCCAGAACACAATTCTTCCGCCGATGGGATGCCGTCCGATACCACCGAAGAGTTTCATCAGCATGCGCTCGAGCCAAGCTGCCATGCGCTGGCGGAACAATTCCCAGGCTCCAGGGGGACGAACGCCCCTGAACTCCTGCCTGGCCAGAATACCGTTGAGTTCGGATCGCGCCTGGGTTGTACTCGCGGTCGCCGGAGCGGAGGAGGCTTCGACCTCGGCGGCCAGATGTTCGACCCACTCGAGTGCCTTTTCGCTGGAAAGCGCAGTGAGCTGGTTTCGGAAGGGCTCCGAAGAGATGGAGTAGGTTCGCTCCGGAGTGGAAACGGTCCAACGCTGGGGGAGAGAGTCGCGCAGTGCGGCCATTTCTTCCTTCGAGGGTTTACTCTGAAGTGTGCCCGCCAGACGGTGAAGTTCCGCAGCGAAAGACGCCGCATCGTAAACTGCGTTCGCTGAACTCAAGGCATTCGAGACCGTGCTCTGGGTCTGGCCGAATCCCGCGGAACTCCAGGGATTGCCCAGCAGAACCAGAGCGCAAAGGAGAAAACGATTCATCGCCACCTGTTTCGAGTAACGGTCTCTGCGTCCTGCGATTTCAGGAAAGCATAGTGGGGACGCCCCCGGTTCCAGATGAGAAGTTGCCGCTGGGATTCATCATCACCTGCAAATCGAAGGCTTCCTTACGCACCCGCAAGTCGTAGTAAAACACTGCAGTGGCAATCGTCAGGAATGGACCCACGAGAACAGCGGCGACAGCGTTTCCGACCTGGGCCAGGGCCGACCATATGCGCATCGCTCCTGGTTCCTTTGCAGTCAGACCGACCATGAAAAGGAACGGGAACATGAAGAGCGCGATGGCCGCATAGAGCAGGATGAAATAGAGCAGGAAAATAACAAAAGAGCGACCCGCACTGTCTTTGGTAAGTCTAAAGCTGCGTTCAAGCGAGGCCCGCGGCCCGAGGTCCTCCAGAAGGGCAGCCGGGACGCATGTGACTAGCCGGCAGGCCAGATAGATGCCCGGTATGATCAGAAAAATCGTCGCGCCCATGATCGCCAGGCCGTTCAACAGCGTCACGCCGAACAGGCTCCCGAGTTGGCCGCGCATCCGGCTGAGCGAAGCGCCAATCGTGGTGGTGCGCCCCAGATAAAGTTCAGAAACAGCAAAAACAGTCCCGCCCTGCGCGAAAAGGTATGCCACAAGGTAGATGACAACGCCCACGATCAACCCAACAAAACCAAAAGCCATCAATCCGCTGCCTGCTCGCGATTGCAGCTCCTGAACTGTCCGCTGCGTGGGTGGAGTTGGCAACTCGGTCAGCAACGTCTGCGCCAAATTCAATGCAAGAATCAAAAGATTGGGGATCGCAGTAATGCCAAGGAAAAGCAAGAAATTCCGCCGATAGAGCGAAAACGTTCGGTCGAGGATTTCGCCGAGCGACAACGGACGCAGATCCAAACCCGCCATGCAGGTCTCCTGCTCGATAGTGTTCTAGCGTTCTTGCCGCTGCACTTTATCATAGGGTTAAGAGAAAAGGCGAATCAGACGCGGATTAGATCACTGGCTTGCTAACGACGGCGTTTAATCCGCCTCAACCTTTCCATACCCCCCTCGTAGCCTCTGCGGGGTTGCAGATCAGGCTGGGTGCAGAGTGCGATAGGCCTGCAGACACCGCTGGGCGGTCTCCAGTTCGGGGAACCGGCTGCCTTCCTGCTCCAACAGGTAATATTCCACGCCTCCGGCGCTTTCGGCTGCTTCGAAAATGTTTTTCCAGTCGGCACGGCCTTCGCCGAACAGAACCGTGTACCTCTTCGCCGGTTCCGGTGACCAGTCCTTGAGATGCAGGGAGCGAATTCTGCCCGGATTCGCGCGAATCCAGGCCACCGGATCGGAACCGGCCTCCAGACACGTGCCCACATCCAATTGGAGCATGATCGATGGCTTCGTATTTTTTGCCAGGACTTCCATGGGGCGCTGGCCCTCAATGACGGTGAACTCCGGCTGGTGATTGTGATAACCCGCCTTCAACCCCGATGCCTCCAGTTTATCTGCCGCAGCATTTAGAGAATCGGCTACCGCCTTCCAACCGTCCAGTCCGGGTTTGGGATTCGACGAGGCCATCACCACATACTTGCTGCCCAGAATCAGGTTCATGTCGCGCGCCCTGCTGATGTTCTCCGCATTCAAATAGGCACTTTCGTTGTGCGTCGAGAAGCACCGGATGCCGAGGTCGCCCAGAAGCTTTCTCATCTGCTTGGTTTGACTCTCGGACCACTCAAAATAGGGCGCGTAGAATTCGACACCCTGATAACCCATCTGCGCGACGGCACGCACCGTGCCCTCGGGATCTTTTTTCAATTCATCGCGGACGGAATAGAGTTCCAGGCCAGCCGGAATCGGTTTCGCGGCGCGAGCCGAAAGGGCCCACGGCAACATCGCCGAAAAAGCGAGAAAGGAACGACGTGAAAGGGCGTGTGGCGTCATGGCTGAATCCTACTGGAGATTCAGCGGAAATTCATTCTATTTTAGAGCTGTGCCGTTCGCCAAGGCGTGCCAACGGAAATGCTTTTTCAGGCGGAAGAGTTTAGACATTTGATCTTCCGTGCGAAGCGGGGCCGTAGAAAAAGCTCATTCACCATGGGGCATGGCCTGCGCATCGCGTCCCGGAACGATGCTGCGCACAATTACATACAAGACAGGAATGAAAACCAGGTTCAGAGTGGTCGCAGCAATCATTCCGCCAAAGACCGTCGTGCCAACGGAAACGCGGCCCGCGCGGCCCGCGCCCCGCGCGAGAACCAATGGCACAACGCCCAAAATGAACGCGAGCGAGGTCATCAAAATGGGACGCAGACGGATGCGCGCGGCTTCCACCGCGGCTTCGACGACCGACATGCCTTGACCGCGCAGTTGCTCCGCAAACTCGACGATCAGAATGGCATTCTTACTGGCCAGGCCGATCAGCATCACCAGACCGATCTGGCAGTAAACGTCATTCTGCAATCCGCGCAGAGCCTGCGCGCCAATCGCCCCGAGAATCGCCACCGGCACGGCCAGCAGCACGATGAAAGGAAGCACGTAACTTTCGTATTGTGCAGCCAGCGTCAGGTACACCACCACCAGGCCCAGTGCGAAAAGAATCAGCGCTTTTCCGCCGGACTCGATTTCTTCCAGCGACAATCCGCTCCACTCAAAGGTCATCCCGTTCGGCAGGGCCTTCTTGGCCAGCGCTTCCATTGCCGCGATGCCCTCGCCGGTGCTGTGGCCTGGCGCGGACGTTCCGTTGATTTCCGCGGAGCGAAACAGATTGTAGTGCGAGATGACCTGGGGGTTTGCGGTTTGCTCGACAGTCACCAGGTTGTCGAGTGAAATCATCTTCCCGGTGTCGGAGCGCAAATAATATTGCCCGATGTCT
>JBGQDD010000028.1:0-13944 GCA_041495665.1 Candidatus Acidiferrum sp. | reverse complement strand
TTTGGATTTCAGGATCGGTGTAACCTTCCAGCTCGCGCGAAAGCACCTCGGCCAGCGTAAGAGAGCGCGTGATCCCCAGATTGCAGGTGGTCGCTCCCGGGCAGCCAGTGACGTCGGAAATGGTGCGCGCTCCGGGGGTGGCCAGATCCAATGCGCCAAGCTCGTCGTAGATCGCGCGCACACGGTCGAAAGGAACCCACGGAATGACCAGATCCTGATTGACGGCAATGCGCACGCCAGCCAGTTCATTGCTTTCCAGCACATTCGCGAGACCGCGCATTTGGTTGCTGTGCAGCGTGCCCGCGGGAAGTTTGAGCCACACGACGCCGTATCCGGCCTGGCGCTGAAACATCAGATTGTGCTCGGCCCAGCGGTCGTATTCGGGATCTTTTTGCGTGTCCCTCGCGGGGGAAGTTAAAGGTGCCGGAGCAATAGTGACCAGCGACGGCTGGATGGGAGAAGGCACAACAAAAGTTTCCGCCGGAACTTGCGATAGTTTGCGTTTCTCCGCAACCAGGCGGCGGAACTCCTCGATGCCTTTTGCGCGCAAGACGTATTTCAATCGCGCCAGGAGCTTGTTCTTGCGGTTCCCCGTTTCCGTGAAAACCCGCAGGATGGCCTCGATGGTGGGAAGCAACTGTTCCTCGGGCAGAAAATCGGTGAGGACCGCGGCCTCCGTGGGCAAGCTTCCCAGCCCGCCGCCCACGAGAACCTTAAATCCGCGATGCGACGTGCCGTTGCTGCCGCGTACTTGCGCGATGAGCCCGACGTCGTGGATTCCAGCCACCGCGCAATCGCCATCGTTCTCGCAGCCGGAGAAGGCAATCTTGAACTTGCGCGGCAAGTCGTGAAAATCGGGATGGCGCAATAGATATCGCGAGACGCCCAGAGCGTAGGGTGTGACGTCGAATGCCTCACCGGGGCAAATACCGGCCACCGGGCAGGCCGTAACGTTGCGCACGGTGTTACCGCAAGCCTCGCGCGTGGTCAGGCCCGCATCGGCGAGCAAGCGCATGGCCGCGCCCACGTTTTCAAGTTTCACGAAATGGAATTGAATGTTTTCGCGCGTGGTGAGGTGGCCGCGGCCGGTCGAATACTCGTCCGCAATATCCGCCAGTACGCGGAGCTGCGCTGCTTTGAGCACCCCCGCGGCAATCTTGATCCGGAGCATCTGGAAGCCCGGCTGCCGCTGGCCGTACGTGCCGTGCTTCAGGCGGAACGGCCGGAATTGATCCGCGGTGATGGCGCCGCTCTGTAGTTGCTGGACACGCTCTTCAAAACGCGCGATCTCCGCTTCAATGGCTTCGCGACTGTGCCGTTCTTCGACTTCGGGTAAGGCTGCCACACTCATGATTCTTGGCTCCCAAGTTCTTTGGTCTGAAAAATGCTCGATCCAAAACAAAAAAGCCCACATATCCAGGTGCTCTGGCATGTGGGCTTCGGAACTTTATGATTCAGCTACAGCTAAGTCCGGAAACTCCTCTGGCCAGAGATGGGTGACATGCAACACGCAGCGTTGCACGTGCAGGGGCAACACATCATCTGGCAACAGGTCATCATGAAACTAAAGGATACTTTCCCGGCCGTCTCCTTGTCAAAGGGAACGCCCTACAAAGTTTAGATGCAGTGCATCCAAAAAAGTAATCAATGGCGGTCCCTAGGTTTTAGGGCTTAGCGGGCTCCGGGGCCGGCCCGGTCAACGTGGCGGTCTTGATGGAGTCCAGTTTCGGCCAGCCTTTGTCGAGATAGGGCTTACCCTGCTTGGAGATTTGATCCTGGTCGGGGCCGGAACTGTCTCCATATTGATCGTACAGCATGTCTACCACCTTCATTCCTTGCGCGTCGACGAAACCGAACGGTGAAAAGCCTTGCCGGTCGAGACCGGCGTTGTCCTTCAAGTTGATGAAGATTTGCGTCGAGCGCGTATTGGGCATGCTCGTTTTCGCATACGTCAGGTAGCCGCGCTTGTTGGTCTGCGTGACGGGCTCGTCCTGGATATTGGCCTTCTCCCACGCAGCCGCTACGGGCGGATAAGCGCTGATGCCGAACTGCACCACGAAACCGGGCACCACGCGGAAGAAGCTGGCGTTGTCAAAGAAACGGTGCTTCACCAGATTGTAGAAGCGGTCGGCCCCGATGGGAGCCCAGGCACGATTCACGGTCACCATAAAGTCGCCACGGGTGGTCGTGAACTTTACCTGGAACCTCTCCGGTGCTTTTTCCTTGAGGAGCGCCGCGCGAAGAAGCGCGCGGTCATAGCCAGGGCGCGGCGCTGCTGCGGGCGTACTTGCCGTTGCCTCGGGTTGCGCTGGAGCTGGAGTTTCTGCTTTCGGAGCGGGCGGCGCCTCGGCCTTAGGTTGGTCCGCCGGTGGCGCTTCCGCAGTCTGCTCCTTCGCCTTACAACCGAAAAACATCGTTCCCATTACCGCAGCGGCGACAAACCACTTTACACGTTTCATTTCTTAACGCCCCCTATGCATACGTTTGAAATTGTTTCGCATCGCTTTACTTCCCGGCATTCAGCTCGCGGCTGACGCGCTCGACTTCCGTCATGACCCGGAGAGTATTTTCGCCGAGAATTTTCTTTACGTCACCCTCGGAGTAGCCTTTTTGTAACAGGGCCTCCGTGATTTTCGGCAGCTTCGTGGCGTCTTCCATGCCGTAGGGCATATTGGCGCCGTCGAAGTCCGAACCCAGGCCCACGTGCTCGATCCCGGCCACTTTCACGGCATGTTCGATATGCTCGATGATCTTGGTGAAATCCACACGCGGGAGCTTGCCTTGTTCGACGTATTCGCGGGTGATGCGGTCGCCCTCGACCAGCTGACAGCCTTCGCTATCACCGCAGCGCTTCATCACCTCGGCACTGATCGCCTTGTTCAGCTCCGGATTGGCTTTCTCTGTGTCGCGGAATTCCTGGCTGAGAAAGCCCACGTGGTAGTTGATCTGCATGACGCCGCCCTTCGCGGCGAGATCTTTCATCATCTGGTCGGTCATGTTGCGGGGGGCGTCGCAAATGGCGCGGCACGAAGAGTGTGAAGCGATCAACGGCGCCTTGCTCGTCTCTAGCGCGTCGTAAAATGTCTTGTCGCTGACATGGGAAATGTCCACCATAACGCCGAGGCGGTTCATTTCGCGGATCACGTCTTTGCCGAAATCCGTCAGGCCATTGTGAATTGGCTTATCCGTGGACGAATCGGCCCATTCGTCATTGCCGCTGTGCGTCAACGTCATGTATCGCACGCCCAGCGCCGCGTAGCTGCGCAGCAACCCAAGGTCGGAATTGATCATGTGCCCGCCCTCGACTCCCATCAGCGCGGCGATTCTGCCCTGTTTTCGGGCTGCGCGAATTTCAGCGGCGGTGGTGGCGAGAACGAGGTCGTTCGGGTGCTTGCGGACCTGTTCGCGCACCGCGTCGATTTGCGTCATGGCGCGATTCACCGCTTCCGGTCCAGTGATCTTGCTCGGAATCCAGATGGAAAAGAAGATCGCGCTGAGATTCCCCTCGCGCATGCGCGGAATGTCGATGCTCCCCGTTGCGCTGCGCGCGCCGAGGTCGAATTTGCCCTCGAGAAAGCGCTGCGTCGTGTCGTCGTGCGTATCGACAATGATGGACGAAAAATGCAGCTTCCTGGCGCGCGCGGAAATATCGCCCGCCGTCACGGCCGGCGCCAGGAAAGCCACGGCTGAAACGAAAACTCCAGCCGTGAGGATGGTTCGTAGCATTTCAACTCTCTTTTCTCCACTCCCCATCATCATCCGTTATTGCGCCTGCAGTTCCCGGCTGACCTTCTCCGTTTGCTCCATCACCCGCAGCGTATTGCCGCCGAGAATCTTTCGAATGTCCTCATCGCTGTAACCCTTGCGCATCAGGGCTTCCGTGATCTTCGGCAGCTTGGAGCAATCTTCCATTCCATCCGGCATGCTGGCTCCGTCAAAGTCTGACCCAAGTCCAACGTGGTCCGCTCCGGCAAGCTTCACGACGTGGTCGATATGCTCAACGATCTTCTCCCAGCTCACGTGCGGCAGTTTGCCTTCCTCCATGAGTCGGTTTTGCATCTTGCTGACGGCTCTCCACTTGCACTCGGAATCGTCCCCGCAGTCCTTGGTAGCTTGCGCGATTGAGGTCACAACGCCTCCGGCAGCCTTGTCGTATGCGTCTTTGTAAGTTTGATCCAGAAAACTTCTTTCGTAGTTAATCTGAATCACTCCGCCCTTTGCCGCTAGAGCCTTGATCATCTCGTCGGACATATCCCGGGGGTGATTGCAAATTGTCCGGCAGGACGAGTGCGACGCGATCAACGGAGCCTTGCTCACTTCCAGTGCATCATAAAACGTCTTGTCGCTCACGTGCGAGATGTCCACCATGATTCCCTGCCGGTTCATCTCCCGCACGATGTCCTTGCCGAAATCCGTCAGCCCGTTGTGCACCGGCTTGTCCGTCGAAGAATCCGCCCATTCATCGTTGTAAAAATGCGAAAGCGTCATGTAGCGAACGCCGAGATCGCCAAACATCCGCAGCACGCGAATGTCGTTGCCGATCATGTGGCCGCCCTCAACGCCGATGAGCGCAGCAATCTTGCCCTGCTTGTGCGCTTCTCGCACGTCGGCCGCCGTGCGGCAGAACATCATTTCTCTCGAATTCTTTCGCACATTTTCATGCACGGCATCAATCTGGTCGAGCGCTTTCTGCACCGCCGGCGGCCCCATCGTTCGTCCGTCGATCCAGATGGAGAAGAAGATGGCGTTCATCCCGCCATCGATCATGCGCGGAATGTCCACATGCCCGTCGGGATTCCGTTTGGCGATGTCGTAGTTCTTGGAGAAAAAGCGCTGCGTGGTGTCGTCGTGCGTATCCAGCACGATCGAAGAGAAGTGCAGTTTTCTGGCACGTTCGGCGATGTCGTCCGCCGAGGCTCGGCGTGAAAATAGAAAACCGATGCACAAACAGCAGCTAACGCACAGAAAAGCGAACGAGCGGCGCATGGATTTCCTCCAGGTTGCGGTGAGAGTTTACCCTACAAGCCAGCCGAGAAGCGCTTGTTTCCAAACGTCGCGGTTTACTTCAGCGATGGACTCGGTCAGCGGAATGCCCTTGGGGCAGGCATGGACGCAGTTTTGCGCGTTGGCGCATTCCGCAATGCCGCCGGGACCCATCAGCGCGCCGAGCCGCTCGCTCTTATTCATCGCTCCCGTGGGGTGCATATTAAAAAGTCGCACCTGGCTGATGATGGCCGCGCCCACAAACTGATTATTCTCGTTCACCTGCGGGCAAACCTCCAGGCAGTTCCCGCACGTGATGCAGTTCGAAAGCGGATAGCCCTTTTCCTGAATTTCGGGCGAAACCCGCGGGCCTTCGCCGAGATTGTAAGTGCCGTCGATGGGAATCCAGGCCTTCACGCGCTTCAGGCTTTCAAACATGAACTGGCGATCCACCGCGAGATCGCGCACCAGCGGAAACTTGGACATCGGTTCGATGCGAATGGGCTGCTCGAGTTGATCGACAAGCGCCGAACACGCCATGCGCGCCTTGCCGTTGATGAGCATCGCGCAGGACCCGCAAATTTCCTCAAGACAATTCGAATCGTACGAAATGGGAGTGGTCTTCTTCCCGTCGCGCGTCACGGGATTCTCGGCGATGTCGCGCAGGCAAATGATGACGTTCATCGCTGGCCGCCACTGGAGAGAAAATTCCTCCCAGCGCGCGGCCTCTTTCGGCCCGGCTTGCCGTTTTACTCTGACGATGACCTGTTTTGTTTCTGCCATAAATCCTCGACCGACAGATGCCTCAGGCCTGAAGGCCTGAGCTACAGCTTCTACTTCGCCGCGTCGTAACGCCGCGGACGTGGCTTGATCAAAGAAATGTCCACCGGCTCGTACGTAAGCTGGATGTCGTTGTTCACCCACTTCGCGCGCGTGGTCTTCAGCCAGTTGGCGTCGTCGCGTTCCGGGAAATCCGGCTTGTAATGCGCCCCGCGGGACTCGTTGCGCGCCAGCGCGCCCAGCGTGACAACTCGTGCCAGGACAATCATGTTTTCCAGTTCACGCGCGAAGTTCAGCGTCTGGTTCGACCACTTCGTGCGGTCGCTGAGGTTGATTTTCTTGTAGCGCTCCTGCAAGGCGCGGATCTTCGCGTCCGCCATCTCCAGGTTCTTATTGATGCGCGTGACGGTCACGTGCTCCGTCATTACGTCCCCCAGTTCGCGCCAGATCGTGATGGGATTCTCCGAACCGTCCCGGCTGATGAGCCTCTGATTCTTATCTTCCTGGCGCTTCCTTTCGGCGTCAAACACCCCGGACGCCGTTGACTCCGCATCTTTTTCAAGATTCTTCGCGTACTTCACCGCCGCCGGACCCGCAATGCCTCCGCCAAAAATGCACGACACCAGCGAGTTCGCTCCGAGCCGGTTGGCGCCGTGATATTGATATTCGCATTCGCCCGCCGCGTAAATGCCGGGAACGTTGGTAGCCTGATCTTCGGCATTCACCCAGATCCCGCCCATGGTGTAATGCGTGGCCGGAAATACTTTCATCGGCTCTTCGCGAGGATTGACGCCGCAGAATTTTTCGTAAATTTCCAGAATCCCTTCCAGCTTGCGATCCAGCTTCTCGCGCGGGATGTGCGTCACATCCAAATAAACCGCCGGCTGCCCATCGATGCCCAGTTTTTCCTGATAGACGATGCGGTGAATCGCGCGCGTGGCAATATCACGCGGCACCAGATTCCCGTACTTCGGATACCACTCTTCCAGGAAATAAAACCGCTCCGCCTCCGGAATGTTCCTAGGCGCGCGCTTCTCCGCGGGATTGCGCGGCACCCACACGCGGCCGCCCTCGCCGCGCGCCGATTCGCTCATCAGGCGAAGCTTGTCTTCGCCGGGGATCGCCGTCGGATGCACCTGGATGAATTCGCCGTTCGCATAATCCACGCCCTGCTGAAAGAGCGCGGCCTGCGCCGAGCCCGTGCAGACCACCGAATTCGTCGACCGGCCGAAAATCGCGCCGATCCCACCCGTGGCGAAGATAACGGCATCCGCCGCGTACGTCTGCACTTCCATGGTGCGCAGGTCCATCGCGCAGATGCCGCGGCACACGCCGCCATCATCGATAACCGCGGAGAGAAAGGTCGCGCCTTCGAATTTCTTCACCTTGCCTTCGGACTCGTGGCGGCGCACCTGCTCGTCGAGAGCGTAGAGCAGTTGCTGGCCCGTGGTTGCGCCGGCGAACGCCGTGCGATTATAAAGCGTGCCTCCGAACCGCCGGTAGTCCAGCAATCCCTCCGGCGTGCGGTTAAACATAACGCCCATGCGGTCGAGAAGATCGATGATACCCGGCGCCGCGTCGCACATCCGTTTGACCAGCGGCTGATTGGCCAGGAAGTCGCCGCCATAAATGGTGTCGTCGAAGTGCTTATCGACCGTGTCGCCCTCGCCCTTCTGGTTCTTGGCAGCGTTGATGCCGCCCTGAGCGCAAACGGAATGCGAGCGCTTCACCGGCACGATCGAGAAGAGATCGACCGGAATGCCCGCCTCCGCAACGCGGATTGTTGCCATCAGGCCGGCCAAACCACCGCCCACGACTATGATCTTTGGCTGTCTCATTTGGTTGGTAAGTAACTAGAGAACGGATGCCAATCGAATCGGAAACTAATAATAATCAGGATCCCGACCACGCTGAACGCCACTCCAACAAGCACACCGAAGCGCCCCGCCGCCTGCTGCGCCTTGACGGTGGCTGCCAGCCCCCACTTGCATAGGAAATTCCAGATGCCCACGCCGAGATGGAACGAAGAGGCGAGCACGCCGACGACAAAAAATGCCAGGTACCAAGGCTTCTGCATGTCGTCGGCCACGTTTGCATACGTCGACATGCCATGCGTGAGCCAGCGCTCCGTATAAAGATGCCAACCAATATACGCAAATGCGATGATGCCCGTGTACCGCTGCGTCGCGTAGAGCCAATTCCCTACCCACGGATACGCCGAAACGTTTGATTTTCCGCGCAGCCAAATGTAAATGCCATAGCCGCCATGGAACAGCATGGGAAGAAAAATCCCTCCCCATTCCACGATCAGGCGAAACGGAATGGTCTGAAGCTCTTGTGATGTCGCGTCGTATTTCGCTTTGCTGACCAGCGCGGCGCTGTTGGACCAGAAATGCTCCGCCAAAAATGCGCCGATAGGAAGCAGGCCGGTAAAAGAATGCAGCTTTCTGAGGAGATAACTCGTGTCAGGCTGGGTTGCCGTCGAAGACATGCCCTCTCCGCCGCGTGAGTCCCAGCCGGATCACACTGCATGACTCGGGAGGAGCAATGAGCATCCGCGGCGAAATCAGTATAGGCACATGATTCCGGGGATGCAAGTTGGTCTGTTCTTTCTGCGGGCACAAACTATTCGAAATCTTCTTGCGGCGGCGGCGGAAGTACCGGAAAATAGAACCTTGACGGATGGGATTCGCTAGGCCCCACACCTCTCCCGGCCTCAGCCCCAGCATTCACCCACTTGCATGAGCACAACACTGAGCCTCGTCTCGGAGATGGAGCGCATCGCCAGCGCTCTCGGCGCGGAGCACGGAGACGCCTCGCAGGTTTCTCTTTCCTCCGTGGCTGAAAAAATCGCCAAGAATGTGGGCGTCCGGAATAATGAAGTGGCCATCCTGGCGGTTTCCACCCGCTGGCGCCATCTGCATTTTCTAGTTCCGGAAGCTTTGAAGAAGGTCGGCTTTATTCCCCTCTCGAGCAATTCGGCCCTGGCGGCACGCACCGCCCGCGATAGCCGGCCCGACATCGAGAATAATTTTGCCGCCGCGCGGCACGCGACCGTCTTCGAAGGCGTGAAAATCACCGGGGAAACTGTCGAAGCGATCCAAAAGATGATTAGCGCGCCGATTCTGCTCGATGGCAAGGTCATTGGCGTCATTCAAGTCAGCCGCAAAGGCGCAAGTCCGGCCAGCGCCGGCCCCGACTTCACCGCGGACGATCTTGGAAAAATCCTGGCGCTCTGCAAGCCTCTCGGCAAGATGCTCCACCATGTCGCGGGCGAATGATCCGTCCGCACCCGCCGCAATTGTCATCCCACATTCATAATCTTTCTTCTGTCGCCGCGTTCAGGGTCGGAAATGCGTTGACACTGCAATACCTTCTTGTTACTTTTCCACTGCGGGAAAATTTCTCGCGTTCACACTACTCACGGAGGCACGGCAAACCGGCACCATGGCGTTCGTCGCTAAGAAAATCTTCCTCACCAAAGGCGTCGGTAAACATCGTGAAAGGCTTTCGAGCTTCGAGCTCGCCCTGCGGAATGCCGGCATTGCGGCATGCAACATCGTTCGCGTCTCCTCCATCTTCCCTCCCAACTGCAAATTGATTTCTCGCAGCGAGGGTTTGAAGCACATCAGGCCCGGCCAAGTCGCCTTCACGGTCATCAGCGAAAATTCCACTAAGGAAGCGCACCGGCTGATCGCCGCCAGCATCGGCTTGGCTCTGCCCAGCGACAAATCCATGTATGGGTATTTGTCCGAGCACCACTCCTTCGGTGAAACCGAAGAAGTCGCCGGCGAATATGCCGAAGAACTCGCCGCCGAGATGCTCGCGACAACTTTAAATGTGGAATTCGATCCGGATTTGTCCTTCGACGAAAAAAAGGAAGTCTACCGCATTTCCAACAAAATCGTCCGCACCATGAATGTCACGCAATCCGCCGTCGGCGACAAGCGCGGCCTGTGGACCACCGTTCTCGGCGCCGCCATCCTCATCGGCGAAGACGACTAAGGTCCCTCACTAACTCTTTCCTTGGAGGCGCTCGATGAAAATTAGTCGCGGACTCTTCGGGTTCACGCTAGCTTTTTTCCTTACAATTTCCGGAAATGCTGTTGCCAAGGACCGTGTTACGATTCTCTATGACGCGTTTTCCGACAACAAGGCGATCACGAAAGACTGGGGCTTTTCGGCGCTCGTTGAACACGAAGGTAAGCGCATACTTTTCGACACCGGAAACAATACGGCGACATTCGAGCACAATGTCAACGCCCTTGGCGTGGACCTCTCCAAGCTGGATTTTGTCGTCATTTCTCACCGTCACACAGACCACACTACAGGACTGAAATATCTTCTTTCCGTAAACCCGAACGTTCCCATTTATGCTCCGATGGAATCGTTCGGCATCTTCGGCGGCGCCGCTCCCCCTGCATTGATCAAGCCGGTTACTTCCCTGCCCGAACGCATGCGCTATTACGATGGAAAATACCCGGACAAGATTCCGACCGGCTATCCCTGGAGTGGCGGCAACTTTGTGCTGATCGACAAACTGACTGAGATTTCCCAGGGCATTTTCATAGTTTTCACAATCTCGAAGACTCCGGGTACCCTCAAACTGCGTGAGCTGTCACTCGTTCTCCGGGAGCCCGACGGCCTGTCCGTCATCGTCGGTTGTTCTCACCCGGGAATCGAAGAAATCTTGCAGGCCGCCTCTGCTATTGATCCGCACATGCATTTTCTTTGCGGCGGTCTTCATCTTGTCAGCACACCTGAAACCGAGATTGACCGGCTGGTGGACAACCTGAAGAACAAATGGAAACTCGAAAAGGTCGCCCCCGGTCACTGCACTGGCGAACCAGCATTTCTGCGTTTGCAAAAAGCTTTCGGGGACGATTATCTTTACGCGGGAGCAGGCACGCGGCTCGAAATACCCTAGGAAAGTTTACGTGTCCAGGTCATAGGCTGTCTTCAGCCACTTCTTCACTTCGCCATCGATCTGTTCTGCAGCCGCAATTTCAATGCGATGCGTAATGCGGTCTTTTTTCGCCAGCCCGCCCGTATCGATCAACCGCTTTGGCAGTTTGCCTTTGTGGTGCGCCAGCGCAAAGCCGAGATCGATCCGGGAATTGGTCGTTGGTTTGATTTGTGCGAACACATGCTCGCGGTAAAGCGGCACAATTGTCCTACACGGGCAAGCCTTCACATCACTGCCGATCGACCTGCCGAGGTTTAGCAACTCTTCATAAATGGGCCGCAGCTTTTCTTTCGGCCCCGCGTACTGCTCCTCTACATACCGGACCGCGCTCTGCAAATACACTTCTGGCGTGTCTAAATCCCCGCCCCTTCCTTCCGCGCGCTCCGCGATCCACCCCGCGTCCCTCGTTCCTACTTTGTGTTTCGTCATCAGCCATTCACGCCGCGACATTTCATCCTTTGGCCCTTCCTTCTCCACCAGCGCAATCCACTCTTTCAGCGCACGCCCCGTTTTTCCCTTCAGCTCCGCCATCGACCTCTGCACCATCGCCACACTTGGGTGCACTCCATACAGCGATTCGCTCTTAGCGGTTTTTGTGCCCGGCATGGCAACCTCCACTCGCCGATTCCACTCCGGCAATATTCCTAACTCCGTCCTGCGGTCATTTGAAATACCCGATGCGCTCCAGCACCGCTCCGACGATCAACGGCAGCGCCACCGTGGCATCATCGAACACTTCCGCAAACCGCCCGCCTTCTTCCGGCGGAACAAACTTGCCCCAGGAAACCGCCTCCGTATACGTGCTGCCGCTTAGTCCGCCCCAGTGGACCGGCTCCGGGCAAATGCGCACGCCGTAGTTGTAGCGCTTCAGCGGCAATTTCTTGTAACCGCGTCGCGCCAGCAGCTCCGCGTAGACGCCGAATTGTTGCGACCAATTGCGAGGCACGCCGCCGCCCACCGTCAAAATCCCCATACGCTTCGTGGCCAGCATGGTGTCGGCAAACTTTTCGAAATCCTCGAAAGGGTCGAAGCGCAGCAGCGGGCGTTTATCCCTCTGCCGCGCAATCTTGTGCAGCGCGAAATCGATGCCCAGTTCGGAATCGCTGAATGCGGGAACAAAAACGGGAACATTGTGCTCGTAAGCGGCTTTCAGAATTCCGCGCCCCGGCGCAGTCTTGTGCAGATGCTCGCCGATGCGGCGATGGACCTTCCAACTGCAGACGACGTCCTCGGCGTCCCATTCGTCCAGAATGTGGTCCATCACCTCTTCGACATGGTCGAGATTCGTCTCCGGCTCGAGCGAATCGTAAACGCGGTTGTATCCGGCTTGGAATAGTTCACGGTCACCCATCTTGGGGTTATAACGGAAATGCGAGTAGCCGGTAGCTTCCACGAGGCCGTGCGCCATGAGCGCGCCCGTCGAGACAATAGCCTTGACGACGCCGGATTCTATGAGGTCGCAAAAAATAAGTCCCATCTTGCCGACCGTTAGTGCGCCCGATAGCGTCATCACCACAAAGCAATCCTTATCGCGCGCCATTTGTTCAAAAACATCCGCGGCGTCGCCGATCTGCCGGCCGGTGAAGGCCGTGTCTCCCATGGCGCGGACCAGTTCGTCGATGGTGCGGCATTTGGATAAATCCAGCGGGAAAATCGGCCGGAGTTTATCTTTCACTGGATCGTGGAGCACTCTCCCGGTCACGGTTTTCTTGCGCTGCTTCGCCATCGCTTCTCCTCGGCTGCCCATGCATCATTTCCCACGAATAAGTTTCCGCTATGCGAATAAAATGCTAAATCGTATTGCAGATTGATAGTACAAATGCAGCGCAAAAGATACTAGAAAACGCACCTAAATATTTTTTCGCTCATGCTAAACTGAATTTCATGCCAGACAAATTTACCGTCGGACTCGTGCAGATGAAATGTACCAAGAACGCGGAAGAGAATCTGGCGCGGGCGATGGGGAAAATCCGCGAAGCCGCCGCGCGCGGCGCGCAAATCATCTCGCTGCACGAACTGTTTCTCGGCGAATACTTTTGCCGCACCGAAGATGCCGAGCTTTTTAAGCTTTCGGAAGCGGTCCCCGGTCCGGCGACGGAAAAACTCGCGCAAGTCGCGAAAGAAAAGAAGGTGGCGCTGGTTGTTTCGCTTTTCGAGCGCCGCGCCCCGGGCGTCTATCACAATTCCTGCGCCGTGCTGGATGCCGACGGAGCTTTTCTTGGGAAGTACCGCAAGATGCACATTCCCGACGATCCCCTCTACTACGAAAAGTTTTATTTCACTCCCGGTGATCTCGGCTTTCCGAATTTCGACACCAAGTACGCGCGCATCGGCGTGCAAATTTGCTGGGACCAATGGTATCCGGAGGGATCGCGGATCACCGCGCTCGGCGGCGCACAGGTAATCTTTTATCCCACCAGTATCGGCTGGCATCCGCACGAAAAAGCGCAATTCGGTGCCGCGCAACTCGACGCCTGGAAAACGATTCAGCGCGGTCATGCCATTGCCAACGGCGTTTACGCAGCCGTGGTGAATCGCGTCGGATTCGAAGGCCAGCCGGAAAAGGGCGACACCGGCCTCGAATTCTGGGGAAATTCCTTTGTCGCCGACCCCTTCGGCCAGATTATTTCCGAAGCTTCCAGCGACAAGGAAGAAATCCTCGTCGTCGAATGCGACCCCGCCAAGAGCGAGGAAACCCGCCGCAACTGGCCGTTTCTGCGCGACCGCCGCATCGACGCCTATCAGCCCATCCTGAACCGCTGGCTGGACAAAGAATAGTATTCCCTTGTTCATTCGATTCGACTTTATCTTCTCGGTGATCGCTGTGTCCTCCGTGGTCACTGTGTTAAATTCTTTTCCTCAATGAAGACATTGCCGCCATCCAAGACGCCGCACGTTCTCGGCTTCCGCATGCCCGCGGAATGGGAACCCCACGAAGCCACCTGGCTCGGTTGGCCGCACGAGCTAACCGATTGGCCTGGAAAGTTCGCGCCCATCCCATGGGCGTTTGCCGAGATTGTCCGGCACTTGTCGAAAGTCGAGCGCGTGGTGCTGCTGGTGGAAAACCGCGCCGCCGAATCGCGCATTCGCTCCATCCTGAGAAAATCCGGCGCCGATCTCGACGCCGTCGATTTTTTCCGCGTGCCAACCGATCGCGGCTGGATGCGCGACTCCGGCCCCATCTGCCTTCGAAACGAAACCGGCGAAGTCGCTTA
>JBGQDD010000027.1:0-14220 GCA_041495665.1 Candidatus Acidiferrum sp. | reverse complement strand
CGCTGAGCTCTCTTCAACGCGAAAAGTAACCCGTCTTCGTCCGAATCTCATAATCCCGTTTGCTTCGGCTGGATCACGATCTTCCTAAATGTTTCATCCTTGCCCGAATTCGTTGGGTAGTAAGCCAACTCGTACGACGTCCTCAATTCCTGCGCGATCTGCTGAAAATACGTGGGCGGATCCGTCGTTTCGGCGTCAATCTGCGCCCCGCCGGTCTCCTTCGCGATGCGATCCATCACGCTTGCCGTGAACTTCTGACACGATTTCTTCAGATTGGCTTCTTATCCTTATCGTCGCCCCGCGCTTCCACGTATACCAACTGGAAGAGGCTGCCTTGCCCATTCGGTTGGATTGCTACGAGGTGCTGCTTCTCCTTCGTCCCCGCCTTGAACAACAACCCGCCTTTTTCCGGCTTATCGTCTTCGCACTCAAGCTTGTTCGAAGATCCGGCCTTGTCCTTGCCGCTTGCTCTCTGCGAAGGATCCGAGCAATTCAAAACCGTGCCGTATTTCGCCAGCGCTTTCTTGTAGAACTCCGCAATCTTCTCCGGCGCGTCGTTCGATTCCATCTTCATCACCGCCAGCTTGAACCCAAAAGAGCTGCCCCAAATCCCCATCTGAACCGAAGGGGAATCCTCCTTTTCGTCCTTGTGCAGCTTTGCTCCGGGGTATCCGGGCAGCCCCACTTCTTTGGAGGTTGCCTGCTTGCTGAATGTCACCCCCGCTCCGTCCTTATCTTGTGTTCCGCCGACGGTGCCCGCACTCGCCGAAGTTACTGAAATCAAGGCCGCCACGCCAAGCACACTGCAAAATGCTCCAAGTAGTGCAAGCCCCATGAAAGCGTTGGCTCCCCGGCGAGCCGCCCGCATCTTCTGAATCCGTACGTTCTGTTTGCTCACAAGACCTCCCTCGTGCCTAAAGATACGCGCGTTCGCCCGCTGATGTTCCCCCGATTCCCCGTAGGCAAGGATTATGGAATATTTTCGCCATTCCAATGGTATCGGATGAATGGCAGGGTGTAATCTCTTGCTGCCGTTCGTATCTCATCTCAGATGGGAGGATTCTCTGTGAAACACACGATCGCTCTAGGGCTCCTGGTTGCGGCCGCTCTCGCGGCAGCTCCGGCAGTCCCACAAGCCGAAAAGTCCCAAGTCGCCAAAATGACTCTCAAGGTCGGTGACACCGCCCCTGATTTCACTCTTCTCAGCGACCAGTGGAAAACCGTGAAGCTCAGCGACTACCGCGGCAAGAAAAACGTCTTCCTTGCCATCTACGTCCTGGCCTTCACCGGCGGTTGAACGAAACAACTTCAGGCGGTCCAGGCTGGAATCGCCTCCGGTAAGATCGACACCTCGGATACGGAAGTTTTCGGAGTTAGTTTGGATAGTCCCGCCGCCAACGCCGCGTTCGCCAAGCAAATCGCCATCACCTTTCCGCTCCTCAGCGACATGAACCGCAAGATGCTCAAGACCTACGGCGTCCTGAAAGGTTATGACGTCCAGAACGAAACCTACGAGTGGGCTCTTCGCGCAAATATCGTCATCGACAAGCAGGGCATCATCCAATTTGTCGAAGAGGGTGACAGCGCCGTAGATCCCAATACGGCTCTGACCATGTGCACCACCCTGCACAAAAAGGACGCCGCCAAGTAATCCTCCTCGGCGCTGGCGCTTGCGCCGGAATGCTTATGGTGTGCGCCGATGTTGCCGCCATCGCGGAGAATTAGACCATCGTGCTCGCCGCTGTCGCCGCGTTGCTCCGGAGGCCAAGCAGGCGGCGCACTGATTTGTAGCATTCCACTAGTGTGATCATCGCCGTGAAAATCAAGGTGTAGTGCAAAGTCATGTTGGTGATGCGCAGCGGCTCGGCGAATTTTGCGGCATCGGCAATGCCGGGCACGAGCACCAATACTTCACTGGCGCGAGTCAGCAAGTAAAGAACGACCACGCTGCCGCCGTTCGTAATCAGTCGCATCACGGAAAAGAACTTGATCCGATCCGGATGGATCAGCGTGACAATCTGCTGTGCGATCGATACGAGCGATAGCACAATCACCGGCCAATAAACGGTGTCCCACACCTGCCCCAGTTGGAAGGGAACCTTGTCCGCAAGGCCCACGGGGCCCAGCACTACGAACAGCGCCAATTTGCGAATCGGGCCCACGCAAATCCACCAGAGCAAAAACGCGGCACTGAAAAAGAGCTCAAACGCGGTCTTGAAGCGCGGAATTGGTTTGGAGTCCGGGGAATCCGAGACCGGTCTCAGCTCCGGCAGCGTGCGTGGATCAAATTTTTTGTTGCACTCACTGGTCACTGTTTCCAGGAGATGGAATTTGCCGTTGCCGATGTCCAGCACGGCAAAGGCGATGGTCACCCACGCGAAAGTCGGTAGCACGGCGCCGATGTAGCTGAAAATCGCGCCGAGGACCTCATGAAATGGTTTCCCCTGAGCGATCAGCACCAGCGCCGAAACTGCATAACCAAATCCCACGATAGCCAGAATAATTTTCATCACAAACCAATAGAAAGGGAAGAGCGTGGCACCGATGAGGTGCCGCGTCTGGCGGTAGCGGGTGGCCACGAAAAGCGGATGGCCGTGCTTCTTGAGGATGGCTGCCAACTCGTCCTCGTTCAGCGGCCGGCCGGATTCGGACTCTTTGTCTTCGATCTGCGCGCGCAGATTTTCCCGAAGCTCTTTGAGGATGTCCTCCTGCTGCCTGATGGGCAGGTAGGTCCGAACCGCTTGTAGGTAACGCTCGAGAAGATCCATACAGTGCTCCTAAACAATCCTTTTCAACGACGAATTCATGCCGTTCCATTCCTCCAGTAGTTGCTTGAGGATGTGTGCGCCGTCCTTCGAGAGGCGGTAAAACCGTTTGTTGCGCTTCTCTTCCTCGCGCCATTCGCTCTCCAGCAGGCCCTGGCTCTCCAGCCGCCGCAGCAGCGGATACAGCGTGCTCTCTTCAATCTCCATCCCTAGGTCCGCCAGGGCTTTCCGCAGGGCATAACCGTAGTGCTCCTCGCGAAGCTGCGCCAGCACTGCGATGATCAGCGATCCGCGGCGCAGCTCGAGCTTAAGGTTCTCGAACAGGTCGGAATTCATCAGTCTTGCGAGGTCTCCCATCGAATGCCACCTACCGTGTATCACACATTGTGCCACACACACTATGCGCCATACAGTATAGGTTGTCAAGAGAAATTTCTAGAAAAAACCAACCCAGCCTCAATTTGCGACGGTTAATTCGATCGTGGAAGAAGCTGCAATTCTCATCCCGCTCATCGGCGACTGATCAATCACCGCGCCGTGCGGCCATTGCGGCGCCGTCACATAATTCACCTTGCGGCGCATCTGCGCCACATCCAGCCGGTGCTGCGCGTCGATCTCATTCAACCCCGTTAAGTGTGGCATCACGTAAGCCGTCTCACGCGGTCCTTGCGACACCAGCACGTCCACTCGCGGCGTCGCCGCCCCTGCGCCCGGCTTCGGATTCTGAATCACCACGGCATCCACCGGCTGGTCCGCCATCGTCACGGCGGAGACCTCACCGACTTGCAATCCCCCCCGCAGGAGCTCGATTCGCGAAACCCGCAGCGAATTGCCTTCCAGCAGCGGAATCTGCAATTGCCGCTGCCCCAGGCTCAGCACCACGTGCGCCTGCTGCGACACTTTCATCAACAAGCCCGACGTCGGTGTCTGCCGCACCACTACGTTGATGGGCTGATCGTTGTAGATCCGGTCAGCCACGCGCAGCACCAGCCCGCGCGATTGCAGCAGTTGGCTCGCCTCGGAAACATTTTTGCCGACAAGATTGGGCATGGTCACTTCGCGCCCGTGAATCGCAATGCGCATCGCCGTGATCGCGCTCAGAAATGCCGCCGAAGCCAAAATGAACACCAGCAGCGTCATCCGCCCCAGCCATTCCAGTCTCTCTCTAAGAGTCATACGGTAAAGTCTCGATTCTCCGCCTCAATTCGTCAATGATTTCTTCTGCTGAGATTGTGCTTCGAGTGGGACAGACTTCAGTCTGTCCTCTCTTGCTCGCTGCCTGCCCGCCAATCGCATTCTATAGTTATTGTGGCATTCGCCATCCTCCTGCCGGAATTGCCACAGTTATGTTTATTGTAGATATATATAACTCTGTGTAGTAATCTATTGAATGTCTTCATCTGATGGCGGCGGGCACTCGGAGTGCCTTGGCACCCAACTCGATGAGCAGCCGGAGCGTTCCTTTCTTAACTCCTGGTGTGGCGAGCCACCATTTTTCGAATAACACCTTTCCGAGATGCCAACTTCTGCCCATCTGCCTGAGCTTGATCTGCGGAGACGGTTCGGCTAAGAACTGACCGGAAGCGAATCCAGCCAAGTGCTCGCCCGCTTCCAGCATGCAGTAACCCTCGCCAGAAAACTTGTGTCTGGCTGCTTTGCCTGCTATCCGATCCGCGATGCGGCGTGCAACGACCAATGCCTGCGCATGTGCGAAAACTCCAGCCTTAGGCAGCATCAATGGCACGTCGGGCTTCCAGCGACCGGGTAGGGGAATCGCTGTTATGTCGCCGATGGCGTAGACGCTCTCGTCCTTGGTAGCCAGTGTCGCACTGTCAACAGGCACCCATCCGCCTTGGTTGGCCATTCCGGCATCGCGCACGACTTGAGGGCTGCGATGCGGCGGGACGGCTATGAGCAAGTCGTACGCAAAGGACTCTTTGCCCTCGAAAAAAACCGTGCGCGTTGCGAGGTCCACTTCCGTGAGTTTCTGGAGGGGATGGAATGTAATCCCGCGGTCCTCGACCGCCTTTCTGACTGCGTTCCCGAGTTCCGGCCCGGCGACAGGCATTGGCAGGGATTCTGGCGTGAACAAGTGGAGGTCCACTTTATCTCGGAGCCCGCGCCTTTGAAAGAGGTCCGCAATCAGCATCGCGCCCTCGTATGGTGCAGCGGGGCATTTGAAAGGAAGCCCAGCGACGACGATGGCGATTTTGCCTCCGCTGAAATCTCGCAGCGCGATACGCAATTTGTCAGCGCCGTCAAAGGTGTAGAAGGTCTGAGCCGATTCGGCAAGCCCTGGGATACTATCGTGGGCAAGCTCTGCTCCCAGAGCCAAAACGAGGAAGTCGTACGCCACTGGTCCGGCAGTGGTCTCTACCCGATGCGCATCTGGATCAATGCCACGCACCTCGCTGTGCAGCAATTCCACGCCTTTGTGCACAAGCTGCTGCACGTCGCGCGAAATCTCTTCTGGCCGCCGGTCGCCAGTCATGAGCCAGAGAAAAGAAGGTGCAAACGCGTGCTGGCGGTTTTTTTCTATCAATACGATGCGGTGTTCTGGGTGTACGAGGTGCCGAAGTTCATTCGCGGCCACAAGTCCGCCAACACCGCCACCAAGAATCACGATAGTCTTCGCAGCCATATTCATTCCTGCTTCTTAAACACTAGAACGTCACCACGGAATCGCTTTCCTTTGTCCATTGAGCGAGGTCGATCATGCGCCCCATTTCAACACCTTCGATGAGTTCTTGTTGGCCAAGTCCCCTGGCCGTGCAACACGTCCCTCAAGTCTTGACTTTGACCCCTTTCGCGATCAGCTCGCTCAGCATGTTTGCAGTGTTGTAGTATCCCGCTGGGGTCTTCTGGCCGCGTTTGGCAACACCCACGCCATCTGCGAGCAGGAAAAGATTCACCGTTACCTGGTTGGCGACCAGCGCGGAAGCATAACGGAATGCGTTGTAAGCTTTCTCGCTTCCGTAGGGTGCGTCCTGAAGAACGATGGTCAGCTTATCCATGTGGTCTTGCCTCCCTCTTTCGGCTGTTACTCCGGGCCCTTACGCACGCGCGCGGGCGCTTTTCATTTGCCGGACAATCGTGCCTTCCCGCAGCATCTGCTCAAACAGGATTTCCCTGATCAGATCGAACGCATCGAGAATCTTGGGATTCGCCAGCCGGTAGTACACGATATTCCCGTCTTTGCGGGTCCCCAGCACGCGCCGGTGTTTCATCATATTCAAGTGCTGCGAAAGGTTCCCGATGGCAACCCCGAGCCGGTCGGCCATGTCCGAAACGGACATCTCCTTATCACGGAGCGTGTTCAGAATCTGCAGGCGCAGCGGATGCGAAAAAACCTTGCACATTTCGGCGTGCCGGGCATAGACCTCGGCTTGTGCGTGCATCGTCCGTGGATTGTTTTTCGACATGGTCTTAAACTGCGTAATTCTATAGAACTCTAGAATACTAGAGTCCCCTATGTCAACGCAGGCATGTCGCCTCTGACCGCAAGGAATGCCGCGCCGACCTGCCCCAAAAAAGAGAAGGCGTGATCGTGTTCACCCACAACGCGTGCCGCGAGATTGAAGGGCGGGTAATACACGCACCCGCGAGCGGTGCCAATCTGGAACCTAGCTTGCTGAAGCAATTGCTGCAATTCACCAACAGTCCAGAAATGGGCGTCTCTCCACCTTGAAGACCCAAGCCACCCTCGCACCCTGCGTGACAACGCCCAAGCGCTGTATCTGCCGAGTTCACCGATGACGAACCGCCCGCCCGGACGCAATACGCGGCTGACTTCCCGCACGACCTGTAGAGGATCTCTGATGAAGCAAAGGATGGTGACAGCAAGAACGATATCAAATGTGCCCGAGTCGTATGGAAGTGATTCGGCGGAAGCTTGACGCCATTCGACGGACGCGCCGAAGGCTGCCGCCCTGCGCCGGGCAGAGTCCAGCATGGCCTCCGAAATGTCGACACCCGTCACGCGGGCACCCCTTTGGAGAGCCGCAATGGAGTACGTGCCGTCGCCGCAGCCGAGATCGAGCAGGCATTTGCTGCTCATATCTCCAGCGAGTCGGAAAATAGCCTCTTCCTCGATGCGCTCAGTAAGGGCACCGACGTAAGATTCTCTCCAACGGGCGTACTCTTCCGGGTCGATTACGTCAGGGACTTTACGATGAGCAGCGCTGCCAGCGGATGCCATTCATTTCCCTCGTTTTTCACGAAGTTGTTTCTGCTGTTTGCAAAACCAGACCAATCGGGAGTTAGCCCGCCGGGTGCCAAAGAGCCGGGCTTGTCGTCTCCTCTGTTAGCGGCTACCACTGCTTTCAATCGCAACAGGTGTTGCCGCGCAACCCGTCCGCGCCTTCTTTCGCAATGATCGGAACCATGATTAGGGCCGCCACGGGATCCGCCCACCATAGGTCAGAGACCACATTCAGAAGTAAACCACCGAGCAGAATAGCCGACAGATAGGTGCAAAACTCTGTTTGCTTGGCATCCGCGTTCATCGCCGCGCTCTTAAGGTGTGCTCCCACGCGGCGTTTCGCACGAGAAAGCAGGGGCATGACGACGAGCGAAACGCAGGCAAGGATAATTCCAGGAAGGCTATGTCCAGGAGCCTTTTTATCTATCAGGTTGCTTACAGCTTCGTAACCGACGTAAGCCGCCAGCAAGAGGAAACATATGCCTACGATCCTGAGCGTTACTCGCTCGATTCGCTCTCGGCGATGCTCCTCCGCGTCAACGGACAATCTCCACAGCAGCGCAATCCCCGATGTAACTTCGATGAAGCTATCCACTCCAAAACCGACTAGGGAGATGCTGCCCGCAAGTATTCCCGCCACAACCGCAACGATTCCTTCGAGGCTGTTCCAGGCGACGGTGAAATACTCCAGCCTCTTTCCGCGCCGGGCAAACACTTGGCGATCAAAGGCCAGCTCAACCATGCGCACGACAATATCAGGCATTCGAGCAACCCGTAAGCATCTTCACTTGGACGCGAGTTGCCCGCCACTTGGACGTATAATGCATTTACAGGACACCGACCCACTGCCCGCTTTTCTCTTCTCTTGACAGACTGCTGCTTTTCTGGTAGTCTAAATAATAAGTACATCTGTCGTTAATCGCGTAGCCCCGGCCCAGTGTCCATCCCTCTCTGCAAGCAGACAAGGCAGTTGCACGATTTTGGTGCAATCTAAGTCCCTTTAGAATCAACACTTACAGAGGCTATAAAAGTGTTCATTCTAAGGAACTTAAAAGCCTTTAGAATGAGTGCTCACGAAAAAAAAGGCGAAATCGTCCAATCTTGCACAATTTTGGTGCAATGTAAGTTCCTTTAGAATCAACACTTATAGAAGTGTTCATTCTAAAGGACTTTAACTCCCTTTAGAATCAACACTTATGAAAAACAGGCCGGGTGGGGGGGTACAAAAAGATTTTCTTTCAAGGGTAATCCGGCGAAGTTCCTACTCCGCGCACTTCTTTCCAACCATGCTGAGCCAGCACCACCCGTAGCGGCGGCCTTCAGGCCGGCGTCGGTAAGATTTGCCCCGCATAAGACCGTATGCGCAGGAGCAGCCTTCAGCCCGCCACATTATGCCAAGAACTAAAAACTAAGAACTTAAAGCCTGAAAACTGAAAACGGTTCACTTCTTCAACGGCGGTGCCGGATAGTCCGGCAACTTGTCCTTGCTGGTGTCCGCTCGTTTCACTTCCAGCTCGCCGAACAGCAGCGACGGGCTAATAATCGTCGTCGGCGCACCGCCGGCTCTATTGCTCACCAGCGGATCGTTGCCTGCGGCGATCAAATCATTGCGGATCGCGCGAATGTCCAGTTCGCTGAACACCGCGCCCCGCACCAGTTCTTCATGCCCATCTTTTGCATATACGCGATAGAGCAACCGCGGCGAATTGCCCGGCCCGAGCGTCTCCACGCGGTAGCCGTAAGCCTTGCCCTGCTCCGTCACCATCTGGATAACTTTTTTCTTCAGCACCTCCGGCGCTTGCGCCTCCGAGCTTTTCACCAGCAGCACACCCAGGCTCGGCCCCGGAAATGATCCCGGCCCGGCCCGCCCGTGGCCATTCGAGGTAGAAAAGTCGCGAATCGGCACTCGTCCGATCAAATAATTCGCCATCATCCCGCTCTCGATCGCGTTGACCGCTTGGGCTTTCACGCCTTCGCTGTCCACCGCGTAACTTCCCACCAGGCTCTTGCCCTGGAAATCTTTCATCGTCGGATCGTCCACCACCGACAGAAAACTCGGCAGCACGCGCGCCTTGTAGCTCGTCGCAAATGCTCCCGTCGTCCGGTTGGGTTTCCCAAGTTGCGGCTTTTGCCCCAGCACGTTCTGCCCGATCAACGACGCCACGATGTCGTCCGCCGCATCCGCCGCGAACAGCACCGGCCCGCGATATTCCTCCTCGACGATCGGAGCTTGCCGCAATGCCACCACCGTTTCCAGCATCTTCTTCGCTTCGCCCATCAGCGCGTCGCGCGTCGGCAATTCTTCCAGCCGTGCCACCATGAACGCCGGGCTTCGGCTCAGCCGCATTCCGTCGGCCGCCTGCGTGGAGCTGCTTAATTGCACGCTGTACGTCGTCTTTCCGCTGCGCGTCACCGTGCCTTCGGAATTCACCAGGTACTCGTTGATCGCCGAAAACCTCGCCGACGCCGTCACCGACTGCACGTCGGGATATTGCTTGTACAAACTCGTCACATCCTCCAGCGTTTTCTTCCACCCCGCTTCGTCGATTTTCAGCGACGCCGTCGGCTCCACGGCAATCATTTGCGGCGCCTTCGCGAAGTCATCCACGGGATTCGGGTCCACGCTGAACTGCTTCATGGCCGCCTGTTTCTCGGCCAGTGCCTGTCCCGCAGCCTTGTAAGCGCCATCCGTTGCCAGCCAGATCTGGTGGCGCAGCGCAATCGGATCGTTGTCCAGCGGCAAAATGCTGGATTCGCCCTGGCCCCTGCCGAAATAGCTGTCTTGCTTGTAATCGCCGATGCGCACCACCACGCGCAAAACGCGCACGTGAACGTGCTGGTTCTCGCGCAAGGCCCCGTAAGCGGCCTCCGCCCCAATATCTTCGACTTCGCTCACGCGATATTCGACGTAATACGGCGCCTGCACCTGATCCATTTTCAGCTGCGCTTTCGACCGGTCCAATTCCGTGAGCAGCGCCTCGAGCAGACCGTCGCCCTTCGCCGCCGCGTGCGCCGCAACCATGGCCGCGTCCGGCGCCGCTTTCGCTCCCTCGGTTGCGGCCCGGCTTGGCGCGGCGTTCATCGCCAGCAAAGCCGCAATCACTATTCCCGTCAATCGCTTGCATGCACGCGACGCGCTCGGCCGGTGAAGAGTCTTCATGGCTTCACCTCCGCCTTCGTTTGCGCATCTTTGGCCGCACCCGCATCTTCAAATCCCGGTGGCGGCAGCAGCGGCGGGCGCTCATGCTCGTGCGCGCGCTTTTGAACTTCCATTTCGGAGAAGAGCATCGATGGAGCGACGGCCGCGACCGGTACCTGCCCGCTCTCCGCTCCGCACACTCCATTAAATACGCGTGGCTGATCTCCCGTCGTCAGAATCCGCGTTAGCGCCGCGAGTGGCGTACCCACAATGTCCACCCCGCGCACCAATTCATCCGGACGCCCGTCGGCGTACACCTTGTACACAAGCACCGGCAGCACCTGGAACGCCTGCGGCAACGCCCGCGTCGTCAGCGTAAATCCTCCCTGAATATCGTCGAAATACAAGCCGTAGGGCTTGCCCTGCTTCTTCACTTCATCCATCAGCTTCTGTCGCATCTCCGCTTCAGGCACCGTTTTTGTCGATGTGACGATCAAGTTCCCCTGGCGTCCTGTGGGCATCCGTCCGGGCTGGTTTCGCCCGTGCCCATTCGATTGCCCGAAATTCTTGATGGGCATTCGCGACATCAAGAAATTCTCCAGCACCCCGTTCTTGATCACTTCCACGCGTTGCGCCGGTTCGCCCTCGTTATCATAATCGTATGCGCCCGCCAGCTTCATCCCGGCCATCTCGTGCGTTGTCGGGTCGTCAATTACGCTCAGGAATTTCGGCAGCACTTCCTGCCCGATCTTCTTCGTGAACGTCTGCCCTTCCTCTTCATCGCGTTGCCGGTGGCCTTCCAGTCTGTGCCCCAGCACTTCATGGAAAAACACCGCCGCCGCGCGCCCGCTCAATACCGCCGGTCCATCGTACGGCTCCGCCACCGGCGCCTTGCGCAACGCGCTCAAGTCCGCCGCCATTTTTTCGATCTTGCCCGTCAGCTCTGCTTCGCTCGGCAAGCCGCTCGCTGCTGGCGCTTGAAATGTCTCAACGCGAAGCAAATCCATGCCGTCCTCGGCGCGCGTCTGCGCTTCCATGATCAGCCGGGTAGAAGCGCTCGGCGACACGATGGCGCTTCCCTCGCTCGATACCATCCGCGAGTTCGAGCGCTGTACTTGAATCATGACCGTCGCGTAGTACACTTCGGGGTATTTCCGGAACACTCCCGAAAGTCTCTTGATCTCGCCTTCCCACGCCGCGCGCTCGAACGGCGCCGCAGCTTCCACTTCTCCGATGTGCGTCTGCGGCTTCTCCTTCGAAAAGTCCGGCGACTTATCCTCTTCTTCCGCGCGAACCGCAGTATTCGTACGAACGTTCAGAAGTGACGGCACCGCGCGCTTGTACTCGCGATCCGTCAGTTCCCACAACACGCGCGCGATGGCGTCCGCGTCGTTTCCCAGCGGCAGGCTGCCCGAATTCACTCCGCTGGGACGGCTCTGTCCGTGGGTATTGTCCAATTCCGGCACGCCTACGCGCATATTCACATCCGCGAAGCGTCGCTGCGCCGTGGTGTTGGTCAACAAACTCCCGTAAGCGCCCACCAGGACGACGAAATCCTGATCGTACACCGTATAACTAAGGTAGTAAGGCGGCTGCTCCGTCTTGCCGAGCTCCGCGGATGCGCGCGTGATCTCGTTTTGCATCGCTTTCAGCACGGGATCGCTCGCCGCGCTTGCGGGCGCTGCTGGGGGAGCGAACTTGTCGCCCGCCGCCGATGCAATCGGCAATCCCGCAAGCTGCGCCACGAGAATCCAGCAAGCCGCGCCCCGCAGGAATTCCTTCTCGCGGAAACACAAATTCCCTCGTTTTGCTGAGGATTCTGAGATCTTCATGTAGGGTGAGCTCCCGTTACCACGGTCCGTCAAAGAGTGTCTGAAGTCATTGGCAAATGGCAAACTTGAAGTATGTCCTAGTGGTCTGCATCGCGCAAATCAACTGTCACCAAAGCGTTCACCGCTTTTCAATCGCGCACCGTTCCCAAAATCAGCTGCCTTCACCGGCTTGCGCCCTTCTACTTGGACGACCCGGACACACAAAACGGTTGCGTCACCGCACCACACGAACAATTGATTTTTTTCGCCGAACAATGTTCCCGGCGCCGCTCCGCCCGCGCCCCTCGGCATGCCAGCGCCTTCTTCTTGAGACACCGGCTCGCCCCAGACGTGGCAGCTCTGCCCGCGAAACGTCGTGTAAGCTCCTGGCCACGGCGCGAATCCCCTCATCCGGTTATAAATCTCGGTCGCCGGCCGCTTCCATTCGATGCGCCCGTCTTCTTTTTTCAGCATCGGCGCGTAGCTGGCTTCCGCGTGATTCTGCGCTTTCGGAGCGATAGTTCCAGCAGCCAAACCGCGCAAAGTTTCCGCCATCAAAAGTGCCCCGGACTCAGCCAGGCGAGCGGCAAGCGCTGTCGCAGTTTCTGTTGCGCTGATTTCGATCTCGCGCCGCAGCAGCGTGTTCCCGGTATCCATCCCCGCATCGATCCGCATCGTGGTCACGCCCGTTCGCGTCTCGCCATTCACGATGGCCCAGTTGATGGGTGCCGCGCCTCGGTATTTGGGGAGCAGGGAAGCGTGCAAATTGATCCAGCCCAGTTTCGGAATCGGCAGCAATCTTGCCGGGATAATTTGTCCGTAGGCGATGATCACGACGCAGCCGGGTGCCAGCTTCCGCAGCAGCGTCTCGCTTTCCGCAGCCCCAATCTTTTCCGGCTGGTGCACCTCAAGATTCGCGGCCAGCGCCGCTTCCTTCACCGGCGAAAAAGAAACTTCCTGCCCGCGCCCCCGCGGCCGGTCCGGCTGTGTAATCACGCCAACGATTTCAAATTCAGATTGTGCGAGGAGATGTTTGAGCGTGGGAACCGCGAAGGAGGGCGTGCCGCAGAAAACGATTCGTATCCGCTCCGGCACTTACCACTCGCCCTTTTTCCTGAGCTTCTTGATTTTCCGTTTGATCAGGTCGCGCTTCAGCATGCCGAGGTGCTGCAAAAAAAGGATTCCGTTCAGGTGATCGATTTCATGGCAGAACGCTCGCGCCAGCAAATTCTCGCCGCGAATTTCAAACGTCTCGCCCTTCGCGTTTTGCGCTTTGATGGTCACAAACTGCGGCCGCAGCACGTACCCGCGAAATCCTGGAACCGAGAGGCAGCCCTCTTCTTCCCGAACTTCCCCTTCCGCGTGAACGATCTCGGGATTCGCCAGCACGATCTTGGCTTCGGGATTTTTTCCCCCGGTTACGTCGACCACCGCGAGCCGCAAGCTCTTTCCGACTTGCGGCGCCGCCAATCCCACGCCCTGCGCCGCGTACATCGAAGCGAACATATCCTCGGCGAGGCGCTCCAATTCCGCGTCGAATTTCTTCACCGCCGCGCCCGGCTTCTCCAGGATGGCGTCGCCATACTTCACGATCGGATAAATTTTGCGCGCGGCAGTCGGCGCTTGCGGCGTCTCCGTGACCGTGGCGATTTCAGAACTCGTCGATTTGTCGCGCATAGTTGTCAAAATTACGTCGCATCTCAGCGAGCGAGTCTCCCCCAAATTTTTGCAGAAAAGCATCCGCCAGCACAAGTGCCACCATGGCTTCGCCCGCCACCGCGCCTGCCGGCACCACGCACCAGTCGGACCGCTCGTACGCCGCCTTCACCGGCTCTTTGGTGACCATGTCCGTAGTGTGCAGAGGTTGACGCAAGGTCGAAATTGGTTTCAAGTACCCGCGCACAACCACGTCTTCGCCGTTCGTGATCCCGCCTTCCACTCCTCCGGCGCGATTCGTCGTGCGCCGGAATCGTCGCGCCGACTTTTCATAAAAAATTTCATCCTGCACTTCGCTTCCAAAAGAGCCCGCTCCTGCCACGCCTCCGCCGATCTCCACCGCTTTCACCGCCTGCACGCTCATCAACGCTTGCGCCAGCCGCCCATCCAGCTTCTCGTCCCACTGCGCGTGGCTGCCCAGCCCCACGGGAACATTGTGCGCCACAATTTCAAAAATCCCGCCCACCGTGTCGCCCGCTTTCAGGACCGCATCAACTTCCGCCTTCATTTTTTCCTGGACCGCGGCATCAATACACCGCAAAGGCGAATCCAGGTCCTTGCTCACCGCGTGAATCTTCTTCCACGTGG
>JBGQDD010000026.1:0-14282 GCA_041495665.1 Candidatus Acidiferrum sp. | reverse complement strand
GAAACTCCACGCTGGGTCCTGGTTGCGCGCATCCTGCGGGCGCGCGGCAATAAGGGCGAAGTCGCCGCTGAAGTCCTCACTGATTTTCCGGAACGCCTCACACGATTGCAGGAAATTTTTGTGGGACCCGCTGATGGCAAGATTGAGCCGCGGCGCATGGCGCTGAAATCCTGCTGGCTGAGCCAGAATCATCGCGGGCAGGCGGTTTTTCATTTTGAAGGCGTCGATTCCATTTCGGAAGCCGAGAAATTCCGCGGGCTCGAGGTGCTGCTTCCGTTCGAACAGCGCGTAACGCTGCCTGCGGGTCAGTATTTCGTAGCGGACCTCATCGGCTGTTCGGTGTTCGAATACCCTGCCTTGCCTCCAATCGTTTCTTCATCGCCATGCTCGCTTGCCGAAGCGCCTTCTCTTCTCGGGACGGTCCGCGATGTGCAATTTCCCGGGGAAGAGATTTCCGGGACGCCGCTCCTGGAAGTGGAGACTTCGCGCGGGGAAATTCTGATCCCGCTAGCGATGGACATCTGCACGAAGATCGACCCAGCCGCGCGGCGAATCGATGTGATCCTCCCCGATGGCCTTCGGGACCTCAACCGCGAGTAGCGGAATGGGTGTACGCTCCTTCCGATGTCACCCGTTTTTCGAACGCTGATTTTCACCATCTTCGTCCCGGGGTTTTGGACGGTGATGATGCCCTATGGGTTGCTGCCTCGCGGCGCGCGTCCGGCTTTGAGCGGAGCGGGTACTGCTGGCTGGCTGCTGGTTGCGGCAGGAATCGCACTGTACTTCGCGTGCGCCTTTTGGGGCTTCGCGATACAGGGGAAGGGCACGCCGCTGCCACTCGATCCCCCGAAGATACTGGTTGTGAAAGGGCCCTACGGCGTGGTGCGGAATCCTATGTATTGGGGCGTTGGCTCAATCGTGTTGGGCGAGGCGGCGATCTTTCACTCGGTCGCGCTTGTGGAGTTGGTCGTCGTATTCGCCGTGGGCGTGAATTTATTTGTCCTACTGTACGAGGAGCCGGCGCTGAGGCGGAAATTCGGCGCCGAATACGAAGAATATTGCCGGCGCGTGCCGAGATGGTTTCCGCGGTTCAAGGCGCGGTAGGCGAGCTGCGATTCGCGTGCCAATTGCAGGCAGGCTTACCTGACGTCAATCGTAGTGACGCTGTATGCCGGAAGCGTGATAGTCAGCGACGAGCCACTTACGGCCATCGTTCCAATTGACACTGGCTGGACAACGGTCTGCACTGCGGCAGAAGCGGCCGTCATCTGATACAGATGAGCGGTGCCTGAGAGAGCCTGGCCATTGATTGCCGTCACCTTGGAAGAGGTGGAACGGTTGATGGCCACGAAGACGGACCGGCCAGGTGTGGCGCTGTCCGAACTCGCGTAAACGACCACGCTCGGCACATTGCTGGAGGTTGCCTGCAGCGAAGTGTCGCCGAAGTTCGCGGTTGCTCCGTCGAAGCCGCGGAATGCCCGGAAGGCCGCGAGGCTGTAGGAGTAGGTGCCGCCCGGAGGCCAGAAATTCGCGGCGAAGACTCCTTGGCTGCCGAAGATGCCGAGATTGTCTGCCTGAGCAATGGTTCCGGCGATGTGATTGAAGCCGCCGTTCTCGTATTCGGTGATAGCCAGCTTCATGCCGGGGTTACTAACGGCGATCTTAGCCTGGAGACGCCCCAGAATGTTGATGGGACCGCTAAGCGCATTCGCGATCCAGGAAGTTTCCGTGTAGGTGGGGTCCCATAAGCTGCGAGGGCTTTGCACGATAGCCTGGATTTGCGGGTCCGTCAGCGTGGAGCCAGTCAAATTGATGACCCTAGTGCTGCCATCCTGCAAGCAATTCACGGCGCAGGCTTCCGAATACCAGTGGAAGTCGTAAACGTCCACCAGCGGTATCCCCTTCCCGTACGCAGTCGAACCGGCCTTCATCCCTGCAAGGTACTTATCCGCGAACCAGAAGGTGCTAGAGAATCCTGCGCCCGTCTCCCCTTGCCAACTGTAGACACCGTTAAATCCGTAGTTCACCGGCCCAAAGATCACGGCACTCGGGAATTGATCCTTCAAGGCTTCCGCGAGCGTGACGGTCTTGGTGATGAAATTAGTCGACGAGATGTTCGGTTTTCCTTGGACCTCCTCATGGGTCGAATCCCAGAGATCCGGCTCATTGTCGAGGCTGATAAACGTGGGATGCGCCGGGCTGGCGCCGAAGATGTTCATGCCCGTGAATTTCTGGTCTAGGGCCCAGGCAAACTCGTCCATGTACACATTGTTGTCGGTGGAGGGCGGCGGAGGCGTGATTGTAAAAGGGACGTTTGAAGCCGTGATCTTCTTATGAACCACCGGCCGGAAATACTGCAGGTTGGGAAACGGCATTGGGACTTGAACCAATGTCGTATCCTTAGACACGTACCCCTGCATTTGGAACGTCACCAGGCTCGCCATTCCATTTGCCTGGTCCCCGGCAATGAACATGCGCACCGCCTCCGCCGGAATGCTTGCGTTGCAGCTCCCGTTGCACAAATAGTTGTCACTTTCGTAAAAGTAGTCGCTCCCTGCATTCGATCCGTTACTAATCCAGTTGTAGGCCGTCCAGCGATTGCCGCCGCCACGATCGAGGGTGAAATTCGGCTGCGGGGAAGTATTGCCGGAATAAAAATTGGTGCCGCAGATGTAGGGCGAGATGGACTTGGTCTAGGTGAGATCGATGGTGATCGTCACATCCGCGACTGCGACGGCGGGTGTGGCATTGACTTCTGCGGAATTCGCGCTCTGGCCGTAGGAGTTGTAGGCAGAAACGACGTAATAATACTTCGTGCCATTTGTTACAGCGTTGTCCGCATAGGTCGTCGTCGACTGCGTAGCGATTTGCGATTCGGCGCCGGCGGTCGTTGAGCGTTTTACATAGTAGCCCGTGGCGCCGGAGCTTGCGGTCCAGGTCAGGTTCACTTGCGCATTAGCTGCCGCCGCTGCAAGACCTGTGGGTGCCGCAGGCGCAGATGTGCCTCCGCCCCCACCGCTGTTGCCGCCGCCATAAGCGCCACAGCCCGCCAGCCAGAGAAGGACGGCGAGCAGCGACGAAAGCAATGAAATGCGGTTCAGACGAGCAGCAAAGGGCATAAAATTGGCCTCCCCAGAAGCGCGGCTGCGGGCGTGTCGAGCCCCAGAGACTTCGTTCCTCAGACTGGGAACAAGTGCTTTAGTAGCAAGAGATTACGAGACTGGAAGGGGTCCGACAAGCTGTCCAAAGGGACAGAAATGGTTCCAGTTCGGGGAATCGTAAACGCTTACGACTTCCAATGCAACCAGGATATAAGTGAAAGAGAAGTAAGTCAGAATGGCGGCTGGTCCCTCGATTGGCTACACTGGTTTTGTATGCGCTTCGATCTCATCACCATCTTCCCGGAGTTCTTTGCGGGGCCGCTCGACCACGGCATTCTGCGCCGGGCGCGGGAGACAGGGCTCGTTGAAGTGAACGTGCAGGATCTGCGGGTGTTCACGAAGGATCGTCACCGCACCGTGGATGACCGGCCGTTCGGCGGTGGCGAGGGCATGGTGCTGAAGCCGGAACCGTTGTTTGAAGCGGTGGAGTCTCTGCTGGGATGCAGCGTTGGAGATGCGTTGAAGCCGGGCGCTGCTGATGCGAAGACGGCAATTGTCCTGATGTCTGCGGCGGGAAAATTGTTCCGGCAGGAAACGGCGCGGCGCTACGCGCAATTGGAGCGGATTATTTTTATTTGCGGGAGGTACGAGGGCGTTGACGAACGCGTGGCGGAGCATTTGGCGACGGAGGAAATATCGATTGGAGATTTCGTGCTGAGCGGCGGTGAGCTGCCAGCCATGATGGTGGTGGACGCGGTCACCCGGCTCCTTCCCGGAGCGCTCGGCAATGAAGCATCGTCTCAGAACGAATCGTTCAGCGCGGCCGCGCAGGAGGAATCCAAGACGCTTCATCTGATGGATAGCGCGAGTCACCAGTCACAAGTCACCAGTCACATTCTTTTGGATTTTCCACATTACACGCGGCCCGCGGAGTACCGCGGCTGGGGCGTTCCGGAAGTGCTGATTGGCGGCAATCACGCGGAGGTGGCGAATTGGCGGCGCGCCGCGGCTCTTGAAAAGACCCTGCGCAATCGTCCCGATCTGGTCTAAGGAATTGAGGGTAGCATCTTTCGCCTGGCTTCGTGTCCGAGGGTGCTGGCTTAAGCAGCGAAAGAGCAGTTCAGGGCCGTGCAGAAAAAGAGGGCTTCACTCGCAACCGGGAATCCGCTAGGAAAATTGTGACAAATTGTCTATAATTATCGATTGTCTCTGAAGAGCTGGCCCCGCCAGAGTGGGTCTAAAAGGAAACAGGAACATGAATCCGGTAATTCGTAAACTACATGAAGCGCAATTGCGCAAAGACCTCCCCGAGTTCCGCGCGGGCGACACCGTGCGCGTCAACGTCCGGCTGCAAGAAGGCGAAGGCGAGAAGGTGAAGGAGCGCCTCCAGGCATTCGAGGGCGTGGTGATCTCCAAGAAGGGCCGGGCGTCCAGCGCCACCTTTACGGTGCGCCGCGTCAGCTTTGGCGTGGGGATCGAGCGCATTTTCCCGCTGCACTCGCCCACGATCAGCTCGATTGATGTCGTTGGAAAAGGCAAAGTTCGCCGGGCACGGCTGTATTACCTGCGCGATCTGAAGGGCAAGGCCGCCCGCATCAAGCGCGCCGCACGCGAGGAAGTGGCTGCCGTGGCGACCGCGGGCACCGAAGCGAAGCCTTAAGTAGCTTCCATCAGATCCCCGAAATTCAGGAAGAAGCCCCGTGTCAACGGGGCTTCTTCCATTTTAGAGGCATCGCCGAGGTTCAGGCGAAGCGAAGTAGTTCCTACTTCAAGTATTTGTCCATCCATTCGACCCAGTGGAGATAGACGTCCATCTGGCGAACAGGGTCTCCCGGAAAATGCCCCGCGACAGGAAAAGCGATGAACTTCACGGGCACGCCGTTATCTTTGAGAGCGTGGAAGAGCGAGTACCCTTGCGTGATAGTGACGCGTGCGTCGCCGGTATCGTGCATGATGAGCGTGGGTGTTTTCATTTGCGCGGCGTAGGCAATGGGCGATTGCGCGCGATAGTCCTTGAGGTTATCTCCCACGTAAGGCGAACCCCTGAAGCCGTAACGGTTGGAGACGTTGCCGTCCGAGAGATTGTATTCGTCGTAGACGTCCGTCACCGGCGCGCCGGCCATCGCGGCCTTCCAGATTTGATAGTGGCCGATGAGCCAGGACGTCATGTATCCGCCGTAGGACCACCCCGTCACGCCAATTTTGTCCGCGTCGATGAAGCCCCGTTTCTTGAGTGCATCAATCCCGGCCATCACGTCGCGTCCCGGACCATCGCCGGCATCGTTCCAGATAGCTCGCTGGTAGGCGTTGCCAAGATTGTCGCTGCCGCGGTAGTTCGGCGAAAACACCACGTACCCGTGCGTGACCATGAGCTGCGAGAGGAAACTAAACTGGGTGGTCGTGGAAGCCTGCGGACCACCATGAATGATCAGCACCAGCGGATACTTGCGGTCCTTTTGGAAATCGGGCGGATAGAAGAGCACACCGTCTTCCTGGAAATCGTCAGGCCCTTTCCACTCAAACTTTTCAGCTTTACCAAGCGCCAGCGAGGCGATCTCGTGATTGAAATCGGTCAAACGTCTGGGCTTGTCGTTGGCCGAGGCCATGAAGTACAGCTCCGAAGGCTGCGCTGGCGTGCTGCCGGTGAAGGCGATCTCGCCTTTGTGGCCGATAAAGGCATCCACCCAGAATGTCCACGAAGGGCTGATATCGCCAAGCGAGAGTTTTTTTGCGGCGCCTGCGAGTGGCTGCAACCAAAGTGAAGTTTGCGTGCCGTCATGGCCGCCGACCAGGAGCGAATTCCCGTCTGGCATCCAGATCACGCGCAGTAAGTCGCGGTCGATGGATCGTGCGGCGTCCGAGCCGTCGCCCCCCGTTGTCTGGGTCACATAAATCTCGTTCTCATTGTTGGGATCGCCATCGCGCGGATACCAGTAAGCCACGCGGGAACCATCGGGAGAAAAAAGGCCAAAGCTTTCGAGCTTCTCGTGTTTCGTCAGTTTGCGAATCTCGCCGGTTTCGACGTTGAGCACTTGCAGCGTCGTCAAGTCGCTGTCGCCCTGGTGCGGAAGCTCCTGCCGCGTAAACATGAGCAACTTGCCGTCGGGGGACCATGAAATAGGAGATGCCGGCGGGCTGGGCGGCGCACTTTTGGGAAGGCTCCAAGCGCCCGAGGTCAGCCGCTTCGCTGATCCGCCTTCCGCCGGAAGAATCCAGATGTGAGAAGGCAGCGCCGCTTCGGTCGCCAGGAAATCATTGTCGCCGACCTCGAAGGCATCATGATGTTTTTCGATTTCCTTCTTGTTCTCCGGCTCGTCGGAAGTGACGTAAGCGATCTCGATCCCGTTGGGCCGCCAGGCAAGCTGTTCAATGCCCTTCGGCGCGTCGGTAATCTTGCGAGCTTCGCCGCCGGCCATGGAGAGAATGAAAACCTGCGGCTTCGCGTCTTTTCCGGCTCCGTCCGCGGCGACAAACGCGAGACGCTCGCCGCCCGGTGACCAGCGTGGTGATCCGACGCCTTTACGCTCGTAGGTAAGGACGCGTTGTGCTCCCGTAGCGATTTCCACCAGCACGAGTTGGCGATCGCTGCGGTCCTGCTGGAGATTCGGCCGCGAGACCACGAAAACGATGGTCTTGCCGTCGGGTGAGATCTGCGGGTCGGAAACAGAAGTAATTCTCGCGTAGTCGTTCAGTTCGATGTGCCGCGTTTGCCCGGAAAGAGATGCACCGCCAAACAATCCCAGTGCGAGAGCGAGAGCCGCATTCAGCGCCCCGTGCAAGGAGATATCTCTTGAAATCCGGAAAAGTCCAAGCGCACTGCGATTCTTGCGGTGCGATTGCTCACTCATCAGGCACGCCCCTTAAGGAGAAGTCGGATCGCTGATTCTGCCGGGAGTCTTATGTAAATGACGCGGTATCCTGTCACGCAGACAGCAGCACAGTCAAGAAAACCACTGGGAGAATGCGGCGCATCGTCATGCTAGAATCGGCACGAGTTGCCCCGATGCTGCATCGGGGTCAACAAGAACAATGAGCCGACTCTGCTCTTCCCGTTTCGAGCGAGCGGCGCGCCAACTGGGCTGGACGCGCATTGCCGGCATTGACGAAGCCGGACGCGGCGCGCTGTTTGGTCCGGTCGTTGCCGCCGCGGTGATTCTAAATCCCAAGCGGCGCATTGTCGGCCTGGACGATTCGAAAAAGCTCACTGCCGAACGCCGCGCGGAGCTCGCGCCACGCATCCGCGAACACGCTCTCGCGTGGGCTGTCGCCGAAGTGGACGCGCAGCGCATCGACGCTTGGAACATTTACCAGGCCTCGCGCCAGGCGATGACCGCCGCGCTGCAGCAACTGACGATTCAGCCCGACTACTTGCTCATTGACGCGATGCAGCTGGATGTCTTGATCGAGCAGAAATCCCTGATTAAGGGCGATGCCCGTAGCATCTCCATCGCGGCAGCCTCGATCCTGGCGAAAACGCATCGGGACACGTGCATGGAAGAGTGGGACGCCATTTATCCGCAATACGGCCTGGCGCGCCACAAGGGCTACGGCACGCCCGACCATCTCGAAGCCTTGCGCCTGCATGGCCCGTCGCCTCTTCATCGCCATTCCTTTGCGCCCGTGCGCGAATCCGCATGCTGGGCCGCCGGCGCGACGCAAACTTCGCTTCCGATCTTTTGAGGGCGCGATAAGATTGCCCGCGATCGTTCCTGGTCCAAACAGGACGCCACCGAAAATCGCGGGGGGAGCAGCCAAATGCGTTTTTCCAGGCCGGTAGTCAGCATCGTCCTTATCTGTGCAGCCTTAGTCCTACTTATGGCGAAATCCGCAACCTTCGATCCGCCGGCTACATTGGCGGCGACTCCGCCGATGGGCTGGAACAGCTGGGATTCCTATGGCGAATCGGTTAGCGAAGCCGACATCCGCGCGAACGCGCGGTGGATGTTAGAGCATCTGAAGAGCTCCGGCTGGCAATACATCGTCGTGGACATGGGCTGGTACGTGACGAATCACTCCGCGGGTTCGAATGCCGAGAGCGCCCAATTCAGCATGGATGACTACGGCCGGTTCACGCCCGCCGTGAACAGTATTCCTTCGGCGGCACAAGGCACGGGCTTCAAGCCGCTGGCCGACTACATTCATTCGCTGGGCTTGAAATTCGGCATCCACATCCTGCGCGGAATTCCCAAGGAAGCGGTGCGAAAGAATCTGCCGATCGCCGGATCTTCCTTTCACGCCGCCGATGCCGCGAACACCTCCGACACTTGTCCTTGGAATCCCTTCAATTACGGGCTGGACGCCAGCAAGCCAGGCGCGCAAGCCTATTACGATTCGATTGCACAGCAGTACGATGGCTGGGGCGTGGACTTCCTGAAAGTCGATTGCATTGCCGATCATCCCTATAAGGGAGATGAGATTCGCATGCTCAGCCAAGCGCTCGGCAAAACGGGCCGCCCGATTGCTCTGAGTCTTTCGCCAGGGCCCGCAGCACTGGAGAAAGCGGAGGAGCTTAGCAAGTACGCTCAGATGTGGCGCATTTCCGACGACGTTTGGGATCTGTGGCACAGCGACAAACAGTTTCCGTCGGGTATCGAGAATCAGTTTGCGCGCGCCGCAAAGTGGGCCGCCATTTCCGGACCCGGCCATTGGCCCGACGCCGACATGCTCCCCCTCGGCCGCCTGGAACCGGTCGCCGGCTGGGAAAACCCGCGCGCCACTCGTCTGACTCACGACGAACAGCGCACCCAACTGACGTTGTGGTCGATCTTTCGTTCGCCGCTGATGATGGGCGGCAACCTGACCCTTTGCGATCAGTGGACGGAGTCGCTGCTGACCAATACCGAAGTGCTCGCGGTGGACCAGCACTCCACCGGCAATCACGCGGTTCTCACGACGGAAAAGGCGGCCCTATGGCTTGCGCGTCCGGCATCAGGTGATGGGTATTACGTGGCGGTCTTCAATCTCGACAGCGCTGCCCAGACTTTTCACTATTCGTGGAAAGATGTTGGGCTGCCGCAGGCGAGCTATCGCCTGCGCGACCTCTGGGAGCACAAAGATCTTGGCCTGGCGGAATCACTCAGCGTAACACTGACGCCCCATGCATCGGTGCTCTACAAAATTTCGAGCCGCTGAGCACATCGCGAGGCTTCGCTCGAAGTTTTGGAAAGATGACTAAGCCTTTGCGCCTGCCTGCGCGCCCACGATCACTTCCTGCTGGGCATCGTCGAAGCTGACTCGCTGGCCAGACTGGATCGCCGCGATGGTCATGCACAGCGCGATGGAATGGCTGTAGCCGGCCTCGATGCTGGCGTTCGGCGTCTTGCGGCTGCGGACGCACTCCATCCAATTGCGCATGTTCGCGGAGGTCGCTTCATCCACGCCTGCGGCCGCGCTCTTGTCGATGGCGCCAACCGCCTCGGCTAGCGAGCGCTGCGGGAGCAGATTGGGCTTCATTCCCATCTCGCCGGCGTATTTATCCTCGAGTCCGCCCTCGGGTGAGATCTTGTTTTTGTCGAGGTCCAGAGATCCGCCATTCGAGTAGTAAATTTCTTTTACGTCGCCCGCCGCGTTGGTCTGCCGTGAGGAATAGACCACCTGAAAGCCTCTGGAGGAATCATCCAGCGGGCCGTAGTCAAAAACTGCGGTCATGGTGTCCCAGTTTTTCCTCCCGTCGTGCCACAGATAAATTCCTCCGTTCGCGACGACGCTCCGCGGACGCGGCAGGCCAGTGAACCAATGCACTGTGTCGATCTGATGGACCATCCATTGATCGGGAATGCCGGAGGAATACGGCCAGAACAGGCGAAATTCAACATACTTGCGCGGGTCAAATGGCACGGAAGGGCGATTGACCAGGAATCGTTTCCAATCAACGTCTTCCTCGCGGAGAGAGGCAACCAGCTTTGGACGCCGCCAGCGGCCGGGCTGATTTACGTTCCAGCTCATCTCCACGCTGACGATGTCACCGAATTGGCCCGAGCGGATGAATTCGTAAGCGCGCTGGTAGTTCGCCGCGCTGCGGCGCTGCGTTCCGATTTGCACGATCCTGCCGGTGTTGCGCACAGCCTCCCGAATGGCGCGCGCATCGGCCATGGTATTGGCGAGCGGTTTTTCAATGTACGCGTCGCGGCCTGCGGTCACGGCTTGCACGCCATGCTGTGCGTGTTGGAAGTCCGCGGTGGCGACAATCACGGCGTCCACATCTTTGCGCTCGTAGAGTTCCTGATTATTCCGCGCCGCCGCGATGGTCGTGCCGGTGACGTGCTGCAAGTGAGTGACGCCTTCCTCGCGGCGCTGCTTCCAAATGTCCGAGACGGCGGCCAGTTCGAAATTCAATTCCTTGGCGTGCAACTGAAAAGCCGGGACCAAGGCGTAACGCAAGCGGTCGGAGAACCCGACAACGCCCACTCGTACACGGTCGTTTGCGCCAATGATGCTCGCGTAGCTGGAGGCGCGGCTGCCAAGAGCGGTGCCCGCCAAGCCTGCTCCCGCCGTTTTCAGAAACGTACGCCGCGAATTGTTTGCGGTGGTCATGCTTGCCTCCGCCGAAGTAGCGCGACTAAAGCGCGCCTGCCTTGTTCAGTTGCTCCTTCATTCCCGCCATGCTCTGGCGCGAAGATTCTTCCTCGGAGCCCGCGCCTTTCCAGTGCGTTTCGAGGCTCATGGTTCCGGAGTATCCGGCCTGCACCAGCGCGCGGAACTGCCCGACGTAATCGATGATGCCCCGGCCCATGGCCGCCCATTCGAACGTGCCGTCCGCTTTGCGAACCACGTCTTTACAATGCATGTGCCCGATGCGTTCCTTGGGAATTTTTGCGAACCCCTCCGGAAAGGCGATCTCCCCGCGATAGGCTGCATTCCCGGGATCCCAGTTCAATTTGAAGTTCGGCGACTGTACAGCCTGGAGGGTACGCACGGATTCGGCGCCGGTCGCGGTGTTGCAGGCGAATTCGTTTTCGAGAAGAAGAGTGATCTTCTTCTCGGCGACTTGAGCAGCAGTGTCGCGGAGTTTGCCGTCCATCGCCTCGCGGAAGGGCTTCGGATCGTCCAACCTCCAGAAATCGAAGCAGCGCACGCGGTCCGTGCCCAGGGCCTTGGCGATTGCGATGGAGCGCTCCAGCACCTCCCCTTGTTGCGCGAAATTGTAGTCCGCGCCGAACTGCGGTGTCTTCGGGCTGTACTTGGAAGTGGGAGCTCCGGGCCAGTCCGTTTTGAAGAGCGGGCTGGCGATGTCGGTCACTTGCAGACTGAATTTTCCCAGTAGCCGCCGTACCTCAGCGGTTTCCTTTTCATCGAGGTTAATGATGTTCTTGTTCCACAAGCTTCGCAGCTCGATGTAAGCCAGGCCGAACTCTTTGGAAGCAATTTCCAGGGCGTGACCGAGATCCTGCGTGATCTCATCGGTGATGACCGAAATCTTGAAGCGGCTGCTGATCGCCGGCAAAGGCGAGGCGCCAGAGCCGGAGCTGCAAAAGAGCGAGGATGCAGCCGCTCCGCCAAGGGCCGCGAGAAAATTGCGACGGGATGCGAACGGATCCATGGGGCGTACTCTCCCTTGCTGCAACAAGGACTATTCCGGGATGGTATCACTATCCGTTGCACGATCAGCCCGCCGTCGGCCCGGAAGCAGTGTAGTGCGCAGGAAAAAGAGTCCCCAGGCTTTCGCCTTGTTTTCGCCAGCGAATTTCCTGGATGGAAAGGGGATAACTGCCTGCTCACAAGCGATTCTGCGTACGTTGACTTGTCTTTTTCCCGCCTGTTAGCGTAGCCAAGTAGCGTTACGAGCCGTTCCGCTACCGCAGAAGATTGAGGAGAACGTGTGGGTCGGCCTCCTGTGGGAGGTTTGTCCCTGTTCGCGCATGGCCTATAACAAGAGCAAGAACGTCGAAGCCGCACAAAAGCTGCTGAACCAGGGCAAGGTCTCCCAAGCCATAGCCGAATACCAGAATATTCTGAAGTTCGAGCCTCGCGATCAGGTCACGTTGATGACCATCGGCGAGTTGTATATCCGCCAGGGCGAGACGTTTCAGGCCATCGACTACTTCGAACGCCTGGCGCAGATTTTCGTCGGCGACGGTTTCCTGACAAAAGCAATCGCGGTTTATAAGCGCATCGCCAAGCTGGCCCCGGAAGAAATCCGCCCGCTCGAGAAGCTTGCCGACCTCTACGTTCAACAGGGCGTGATGAGCGAGGCGCGGCCCCTTTTCCTCCAACTGGCTGAGATTCACCTGAAGAACAATCGCCAGCCGGAAGCCGTGGGCCTTTTGAAAAAACTTCTGCAGGCCGAACCGGACAATCTCCGCATTCAAATCCGCCTGGCCGATTTGTACCAGGCCATGGGCCAGACGCGGGAAGCCATCGAGGCTTACGTCTCCGCTTCGCAGCGGGCGCTGGCCCGCGGTGACCAGGCAGAAAGTGAAAAGCTCGCGGACAAGGCGCTGAAACTCGAGCCCAACAATCTGGCCGCAATCATCGTCAAAGCGCGGTCGTATTCTTCACAGGGCAATCTCAGCAAAGCTGCACAGCTTCTGGAACAGGCGGCCGATCTCGAGAAGGGCGGCGAGCAGACCGAGCTCCTCCTCGATCTTTATCTCAAGAATTCCGACTGGGACCAGGCGTCGGCGCTCGCGCATCGCGTTTTTGAAGCCGACGAGAAAAATTTTGGGCCGATGCAAAAGGTTGTCGAATCGCTGCTGCAATCCGGGAATGGCGAAAAAGCCATGGAAATCCTGGAGAAGTCGCGGCTGCCCATGATCGATGCCGGAGAGCACGAGGTCGTCGGGAAATTACTCAACGAGCTTGCGGCCAGCATGCCTGGCAGTGTCGAGCCCCTGGAATGGCTCGTGGAACTGTATGGCCGCACCAGTGACTCCTTTCATATGGCCGATGCGCTCGCGCACCTGGGTGATGCCCTGGTTGCTGATCAGCAATATGACCGAGCAAAGAAAACATTCGAGCAACTCGTCGATCGCGAACCGGAAAGCGATTCCGCAAAGCGTAAACTCAATCACGTTCTTCGCAAGATGGGACTCCTGGAGGGGGGAGAACCGGAGGAGCTTCCTCAGGAGAACTTGCAGGCAGAAATTCCGCAACCTCCCGCCGCCAAGCTGCGCGTCGACGAAGAAGAAACTGCTCGCGGAATACCTGCCGTGCCTGTGCACACCTCCAGCGATCCTGCGCTCGATGAAGAAACGCAAAAATTCATCGCGCAGTCGCTCACCGACGTGGATCTTTTCGCCAGCTACGGCCTTACGCAGAAAGCCATTGGGTTACTCGAGGCCATTCTGCGCCGTGCCCCGCGCCACACGCCGACACTCGAAAAACTGCTCGATTTTGTCCTTGGTGCAGGCGACGACCGGCGCACCGCCGAACTCGCCGCGCAGCTAGAACAGATCCACAGCGAAACGGGCGACCAGCGCAGCTCCGAACGATTTGGGGAATTGCGCCGCCGCTTCCAGCGTGCCGCTGGTTTGACGGACGCGGAACTGGCAGGCGCTGTTCCTGGGGCAAAACCTGCGGCCCCGAAGGCCGCCGAACCAGAGCCGATGGATGTTTCGATACCAGAAATCGCCGCGGAACCCGCGCCGGAAGAACCCGCTCCCGTGAAGGAAGTTCGTCCCGAGCCAGTCGAAGTGAACGCCGCTCCCGTGCAGGCGGAAGTGCAGGAAGTCGATTTGTCCGACGAATGGGCGACCCTTCTCGAAGCGTCGCGTCCCAGCGAGGCAACTGTTCAAGCTCCTGCCCCATTGCCAGCCAAGCCTGTGGCCGGACCCACGCGTCACGCTGAACCTGGGGACGTGGAAGAGTTTCAGATTGGCGAGGAACCCCAAATCGTTTCGCCGGACGAGGTACCGTCGGTCGCCGCCCTCGATCTCGCCGGCGCAGCTCCCGCAATTCCGCTGGAGCCGGAACCCATCGTCGAAAAAGCCGGGGAGAAGTCCGCAGCAGCGAAGTCTAAAGAAATACCAGTGGCTAAAGCTCCGCAGAAATCTCCCGAGACAAGCGAGCTCGAATTCGAATTGGATCAGGAGTATGAACTCGTGTTAGAGGCGGAGCCCCTCGTACCGGCGTACGACCAGAGGCCGCCCGAGACGCCCATTGCTCCACCCGCGCCAGCGCCACCCGCGGGCAGCGGTTTTGCTTCCGATCAATTTCTTGCCGATCTTGCCAGCGAAATCGATG
>JBGQDD010000025.1:0-14318 GCA_041495665.1 Candidatus Acidiferrum sp. | reverse complement strand
TGTCTCCTCGAAAGTCGCGGTTTCAAAGTCACCCTGCAGAAATGCGATCCGTACCTGAACGTTGATCCGGGCACCATGAGCCCCTTTCAGCACGGGGAAGTGTTTGTGACCGAAGACGGCGCGGAAACGGACCTCGATCTCGGCCACTACGAGCGGTTCACGCACGCCAAGCTTTCTCGCGACAATAACTGGACCACCGGGCGCATCTACGAAACGATCCTGACCAAGGAGCGCCGCGGAGATTATCTCGGCAAGACCGTGCAGGTGATCCCGCACGTGACCGACGAGATCAAAGCGATAATCCGGAAAGTCTCTGACGCCGTCGATGTCGTGATTGTCGAAATTGGCGGCACCGTCGGCGACATCGAATCGCTTCCCTTCCTCGAAGCGATTCGCCAGATGCGCCTCGAACTGGGCGCGGAGAATACGCTCTTCGTGCACGTCACGCTGGTGCCCTTCATCGCCGCGGCAGGCGAGCTGAAAACCAAGCCGACGCAGCATAGCGTGAAGGAAATGCTGAGCATCGGCATTCAGCCAGACATTCTGCTTTGCCGCAGCGACCACCACATCCCCGCGGAATTGAAGAAGAAAATCGCGCTGTTCTGCAACGTCGTGGAATCCTGCGTGATCTCGATGGAAGACGTCGACACGATTTACGCCGTACCCGCGGAACTCAGCAAAGAGGGCCTGGACGAGCAGATTCTGCGCCTTCTAAAACTCGAGTCGCGCCCTTCCGACATGAAGCCGTGGCTTGACCTGGTATACCGCATGCATCACCCGGCGGGCGAAGCACGGATTGCGGTGGTCGGCAAGTACGTGCAGCTCGAAGACGCCTACAAAAGTTTGCGCGAAGCCCTGCTGCACGGCGGGCTGGCGCACAATCACAAAACCGTTCTCGAATGGATCGAAGCGGAAGAGATTGATTCGCCGGCGACGGCAGCGGCGCGCTTGCACGGCTACGATGGAATCCTGGTTCCCGGCGGCTTCGGGAAGCGCGGCATTCAGGGAATGATTTATACGATTCAGTACGCGCGCGAGCACAAGGTGCCATTTTTCGGCATTTGCCTGGGAATGCAGTGCGCCACGATCGAATACGCACGCGACGCCGCCGGATTGAAGCAGGCGGACAGCACGGAATTTGATCCGCAGACTCCGCACCGCGTGATTTATAAATTGCGCGAATTGCTCGGCGTCGACGAAATGGGCGGCACGATGAGATTGGGCGCGTGGCCCTGCAAGCTGGAGGCAGGCTCCTTCGCGCACAAGGCTTACGGCAAACTCGAAATCAGCGAGCGCCATCGCCATCGCTATGAATTCAACCGCGACTACGAAAAAACGCTGGTCGCCGCGGGTCTGCGCATCACGGGACGCACGCCGGATGAAAATTACGTGGAAATCGTCGAAGCGCCGGACCACCCGTGGTTCCTCGGCTGCCAGTTCCATCCGGAATTCAAATCCAAGCCGCTCGAACCGCACCCGCTCTTCGCGGCGTTCATCGGCGCGGCGCTGGAAAATAAGAAGAACAAGATGCGGCCCGCCGCAGAACCAAAACGCGCGCAAGCCGTGGAGATTGCGCCGCGCGTGACCGCCTAAAACGTTGCAAACGCGGCGCTGGCTGCGTAGCCTAAGTAGTTTGCAGGCCTTTCCCCATCTCGTATGAACACGACTCGCGAAATTGCACTTGGTTCGCTGCGCCTCGGTGGCGGTAATCCCCTGTTTCTGATCGCGGGGCCGTGCGTGATTGAAAGCGAAACGCACGCGCGGATGATGGCGGAGAAGGTTGCGACGATCGCAGCCGACGCGGGGATTCCCTATATTTTCAAGGCTTCGTACGATAAGGCCAACCGCTCCTCGGTGAAGGCCTTCCGCGGCCCAGGGCTGAAGGAAGGCTTGCGGATTCTCGCCAAGATCAAGTCGGAACTGAAACTGCCGATTCTTACTGACATCCACGATGCGTCGCAGGCGGAAGCTGCCGCGGAAGTTTGCGACGTGCTGCAGATTCCGGCGTTCCTGGCGCGGCAAACGGATCTGCTGATCGCCGCGGGCAAGACCGGCCGCATCATTAATATAAAGAAAGGGCAGTTTCTTTCGCCGTGGGATATGGGCAACGTGGCGGAGAAAGTGGCGAGCACCGGCAATACGAAAATCATCCTGACGGAACGTGGCGCTTCATTTGGCTACCAGAATCTTGTGGTGGATATGCGCTCGTTCCCGGTACTGCAAAAAACGGGTTATCCCGTCGTTTATGATGTGACGCACTCCGTGCAGCTTCCCGGCGGGCAAGGCCATGCCAGCGGTGGGCAGCCGGAATTTATCGAGCCGCTCGCGCTCGCGGGAGTGGCTGCGGGTGTGGATGGGATTTTCCTGGAGACGCACGATAATCCTGCGGCGGCTTTGTCGGATGGTGCAAATGCGCTGCCGCTCTCGCAACTCCCTGTCCTGCTCTCGAGATTGAAAGAACTAGGCGCGATGGTTCGCCACTGGGGAGCACAATGAGCCTGGACATAGCGCGGCGCGTGCTCCGAATTGAGGCGCAGGCGATTCAAGACGTACTGGCGCGTCTCGACGCCAGCTTCGAAAAAGCCGTGGACGTCTTGTTTGCCTGCAAAGGCCGCGTCGTGGTCACCGGCATGGGCAAATCCGGCCTGATCGGCCGAAAAATCGCCGCAACACTTTCCAGCACGGGAACCCCGTCCTTCTTCTTGCACGCGGCGGAGGCTCTGCACGGGGATATGGGTATGCTCGCCCGCGGTGACGCTCTCCTGGCCGTCTCCTACGGCGGCGAGACGGAAGAGATTATCCGGCTCTTGGAGGCGCTGAAGCGGCTGGAAATGCCTCTCGTCACTTTGTCCGGAAAAATTCATTCCACGCTGGCGGAAGCGAGCGACGTGGTGCTGGATGTCAGCGTGAAGGAAGAGGCGTGCTCCATGAATCTTGCGCCCACGGCGAGCACGACGGTAGCGATGGCAGTGGGCGACGCGCTGGCCATCTCGCTCCTCGAACGCCGCGGATTTCGCCCCGATGATTTCGCCGCGCTGCATCCCGCCGGAAGCCTCGGCAAGAAGCTGCTGCGCGTGGAACATCTAATGCACGCCGGAGCAGCACTCCCTCGGGTTTCGAAAGAGACGCCGATGCCCGACGTTTTCCATGAAATGTCAGCCAAGAAGCTCGGCATGACCACCGTCCTTGAAGCGGATGGACGCCTGGCAGGAATCCTGACCGACGGCGACCTTCGCCGACTGATGGAAAAGCACCGCGGAGCCGTTCTGGAGATGTCCGCGGCGGATGGCATGACGAAGAATCCGCAAACCATAGGTCCGCACGTGCTCGCCAGCGAAGCTTTAAATCTGATGGAAAAGCGCAAGATCACCTCCATTGTCGTAGTGGACGAAGCAAAAGGCGTCCTCGGCGTCGTGCATCTCCATGATTTGTGGACCCTGGAGCTGATGTAGGGGCGCAGCATGCTGCGCCCCTACTGGGCAACCCACGCAGCAGCGGAGAGGGTTCGACAACTAAGAATGGGACGGTTTGCAAGCTAAAAGGAGACAGCATTGGCCAAACGAGGGAAAAAGATTCCGAGAAAACTGGCGAAACGAGCGAAGCAGATTCTCGTGCTGCTGATGGACGTGGATGGAACACTCACCGATGGCAGCGTCACGTTGCTGTCGCAATCGGACGGCTCCGCGCTGGAAATGAAGAATTTTGACGCCCACGACGGCCAGGGCCTCACGCTCGCCGTTACCGCTGGACTGCGCACTGGCGTCATCACCGGCCGCAGCAGCTCGGCTCTGCGAAGACGCTGTAAAGAGCTGGATATCGAATTCGTCTACGAGAAGCAGGGCCACAAAGTCGCCGCCTACGAAGACGTCCTCCGAAAGACCGGCGCCAAGGAATCAGAAGTCGCCTTCCTCGGCGATGACCTGCCTGACTTGACCATCATGACGCGCGTGGGACTGGCAGTCGCCGTGGCGGACGCTTTGCCGGAAGTGAAGCGCGCGGCTCACTACACCACCAAGGCCGTTGGAGGAAAAGGCGCCGCACGCGAACTCGTCGAACTGATCCTCAAGTCCAAAGGCATCTGGGAAGAAATGATCGACAAAGCCCGCGCCTGAACCCGCGCCCCTTCCCCGGTTTTCCCGGCGCAAATTTTAACAGACACCCCGCTATCCCGCAGCAGACAAACCACTTACAGCTTTATCTTGACTAGTACGGTACTTTCGTGGCAACATGATTTTTGATAGTCAGCCGCCACCCTCGCCGCTTCATTCTGCATTCGCCGCCTCCACGTGATCTCTGTGCACGGCGTCTACCCCGACCCGGTCGGGGCGCCTCTGGATTAGATTACCCTTTCTCCTTTGTTTTCTTCAACCTGCAACATTCCAACCGGCAGACATTTAAACGCTTCCAAGCTAACTCTTTTACTCTCATATCGTTTGCCGACCCCACCCCTTAAACTCTGTCATATCATATCGTTACAAAAACATAGGGGGGAGGAGGGCGCCTCCAACTTTCCCGACTAGGAATGCCCAAAATCCCGTCGCGCATCTACCTTTCTTTTCAATCACTTGCGCGATGCCCCTCGCGCAACTCCTTTTTTTTGATAAACATCCGTTTTCATGGGGGGGTGGGGAGCGGAAAGCTTGCCTGCGTGCGAAAGGCCACCGCTAGTACAAATGCACTATTTTTACGGCCTGAAATCGATGTTAACTTGCACCGGCGCAAGCGGCCCGGGTTGGGCGCCGCAGCTAAACCGCGCGGTGTTTGTCTTATGGTGCGAGCCTAAGTCAATCGGCTGGAGCAAGACGGCATGAATCGTTTCTGGAAATGGGTGGCGGGCATTTTTGGCGTGCTGCTCGTTGCTGCTTTTGCCGTGCTGTCCTTCATGGCGGGTAGCCCGAAGGACGCCTTCGGCATGCTGCGGTATGCCCTGCCGCACATGCATCGCGGCACGCTGAAAATAGGCAGCGATGCCCCGGACGCCAGGATTTTCGCGCTGGATGGCGTCAGCCGTTTCCACATCCGCGAACGCACCGGCGGGCGGCCACTGGTTCTAGTATTCGGGAGTTTTACTTGACCGCCCTTTCGCCGCCAGGTTGGCGACGTCGTTCAGATTTATGAGGATTACAAGGATCATGCGGATTTTCTGACGGTATACGTTCGCGAAGCGCATCCCACCGACGAATGGCAGATGAAATCCAACGTGAAGGACGACGTCTGCTACGCGCAGCCGAAAAACCTGGAGCAGCGCGTGGCCATCGCGAACGATTTCACCAAGAGATTCAAGTTCACTTTGCCCTTTGGCATCGACGATATGAGCAACGCCGCGAATGACGCGTATGCCGCATGGCCGGAGCGCCTTTACATCATTGATGAAAGCGGCCGTATCGCCTACCGCGGCGGGATGGGACCGTTCAACTACAAACCGGAAGAAGCCCGGGAATGGCTGGCCGCGCGGTATGGAGCGGTGAAACACGAAGCGCCGAAATCGCCGGCAGATGCGGCGCCCGCATCGACGACAGGAACACAAGCACTGGGAGCGGCAGCGCCGGCAACGCCTGCGCCAGGCAGTCCGGCAAAATAACGGAGCTTGCGCACCACATCGTCAAGAGCCATGAGCCGCCCGTGAAAAGGAGAAATAGCACCAAAAAACCGCAGAGCGGTTCGCTCAAAAAAATCGGACTGGCGCGCGCGATTTCGAAACTCGGCTATTGCTCGCGCTCCCGCGCAGCAGAGCTGATTGTCGCCGGGCGTGTGAAACTAAATGGAACGCTGCGGCGCGATCCGGAAACGCCGGTACACATTGGAAAAGACCGGATCCAAATCGACGTCAAGCCTCTGGCGAAGAGTGCCAGGATTTATCTCGCGCTGAATAAACCTCGCGGAGTTGTGACGACAGCAGCAGACGAAAAAGGCCGCGACACCGTGTATGCGTATTTGCCGGAGGGCTTGCCCTGGATTGCGCCGGTAGGGCGGCTGGACAAAGCGAGCGAAGGTTTGCTGCTTCTGACGAATGATTCGGAGTGGGCGGCGCGCATTACGACGCCGGAACCGCATCTCGATAAGACGTATCACGTGCAAATCAACACCATTGCGGATGAAGCGTTGTGGCAGAACGTGCGAAACGGAATCCGCGCCAGCGATGGCGAAGGCCTGCGCGTGAAAAACATCCGTATGCTTCGCCATGGTGAACACAATTCGTGGCTCGAAATTGCGCTGGACGAAGGAAAGAACCGCCACATCCGGCGAATGCTCGAAGAACTAAAATTAGAAGTGCTCCGGCTCGTGCGTGTCGCCATCGGGTCGCTGGCTCTCGGCGATCTAGCGAAAGGCGCTACTCGTGCGCTCGAGCAGGAAGAGATGCAGGCGTTGGATCGCGCGATGCGTTCGCGGAATCGCGCACCTGCTTCTTCCGTTCGGTGATAGAAACTATTTCGATTTATAGGTGAACGTCACTTTCGTTTCTTCGTCGAGAACCAGCGGCCTGACGAAGTGATATGAGTTCCCTGCCCTCGGCACATCAACGCGCACCGGCAGCACGCCGGAAATGCGCTGCTGGAGATTCATCACGTTCAAAGAAGCACCCAGCTGTTGCTTCTCGCCATTCTTCCGCGCATCGCGCTGGAGGGTTTCAAGATTCGAGTAGTTTCTTCCGTTGACGCTGAGTTCAATCGATTCCGAAACGGAGCCAATGCTCAAAGGAAAATTGAACGGCACGGGCCTGGTGCCGTCGTAATTGATTTGCGCGACGAGTTGCTTGAAACCTGGAGCGTTGGCGGCAATCTTGACGCGTCCCGAAGGCAAGTTGGAGACGATCCAGCGGCCTGAACTATCCGTCATGACGTTTCGCGCCGCCCCTGTTTCGACGTGGGTGACCGCGACTTGCGCGTTGGATACCACCGCTCCAGTCGGGTCCACGATGGTGCCGCCCAGTTGTCCGGGAAGCAGCGACTCGAATTCGATCCTGCGGACGAAATATCCTTCTCCCATTCCGCCGAGGTCTCCTTCCGCTCCGGAGACGTCCAGAGAGGCAGGCGGCAGCAAGTTGGCGGCGATGGCGTTACCGCCGAAATCTTTCACTTTGTACTGCTCGGGGAGAAAGACTTCCCATTGTAGAAGATTGATGGGCACGTCCATTTTCGGAAGGGAAAGATCGGAACCGCCCTTCTTTGCGAAGGGCGCGCCCGAGTGCATGAACACAAAAGAGACGGTGTAGGAGTCGACGGGGCGAAATCCCGCGCGCAACAGCGGGACGCGGTTGCCATCGGGCCCCTCGACGGGTTTCACTTTTTCTCCGGCAACTTCGGCGGAGAGAATGCTCGCGCCCGCAGGCAAGGCCACTTTCAAGAACGGCTGCGCCTGGTTTTTGATGGTGAGTTTTATTTCGGTTAGCGACCTGCCTTCCGTGGTCACGAGCGTGGTGACAACCGCGCGTTCGGCGATGGCCGCGAGCACGCTGCTGTCCGGAAAACGAGTCCATTCGAGCGCGAGGGCGGGCTTTTCGTTGGGCTGCTTGTGATAACGAAATGCGGCCTGCATGGGAAAACGCGCGAGCGAACGAAGGTAGGGACTCACTTCCTTGAAATCCATGCGCTTCAACCCGCCCGCTTCCGTGGTGGTCAACTCGATCGTTCCGGCGCCTTCGACGAGAACCTCGCCGGTTTCCCGCTGAGCTTCCTTGAAACTGAGAAAGGGCGCGTCCGTTTTCGTGGCGGTGATTGATTTTTCCATGGAGATCAGGAACTGGTGGCTGCGTTGCGCAAGGCCGGTGACCTTCAGGGTCAAGGCGCCGGATTCGAATTCGCTGGATTCGACAGATGCGCCGGTCGCCCCGGTGATTTCGAATCCTGCAGGGACTTCAATTTGAAATTGAGCGGGTTCACCCTGCACGACGGTAATGTCGGCGAGAGCGGCGATTCGAATGTCCGCTTCGCTGACGGAAACGAGGGTCTTAACGTCGGAGAGAAAGCGGACTTCTTTGGGGGCAACAGGGGCGGCAGTTTCCCGAGTCGTCCACCAGACGCTCGTAGGCTGTCCTGGCACAAGCGTGGCTTCGATGGCGGTTTGCCCGTTCTCCGAAGACCTGGAGGTAATGATGCCGGGGCTGATTCGAACGTTGGTGTGGTCGCCGGGAACAACAAGCACGAGCCGCACGCTGCCTGCCGAGGGCGCGGGAAGACTGAAGGAGGCGCGTCCCACTTCGATGCTAAGTGAGAGTCCGGCGTCGAGGGTGACGGCGAAGTCCGCCGGTCCCGTGAGAATAGCCGTGTGCATTCCATTCTCCAATTCGAGCGGCAAGCCCTTCCCTTCCTGGCGCGCGTCAAGAATGGCCATGCCGTTGGTCAGAGGAATCTTGGTCGCGCCCTTATGAAGGATTTCTCCCTGCAAGTACACCGTACCCCGCACGGATTCGCTGGCGACACGGAACTTCAGGTCGGCGCGCTTCATGGTGTAAGGAACGGGTGGCGTATCCAGTTTTCTGGCAGGTTTGCTCGCGAGTTCGACGAGCCGATTGTATTCGTCGAGGGGCAGCGAAACATTTCCCGCGCCCGGAACAGGAACAGTCTTCTCCTGCGCCGCTGCAAAACCGGGGAGAACCAACATCCATGCCAACAATATCGAAAGTGTCTTTTTCACTTGCCACCTGCCTTTTTCTCGTGCTGATACGTTAACCCCGCGGAGGGAGATTGATTTTCGCCGGTCAGTTCGGAGACTAGATAGAGAGAAGGACCGAACGCAGGGAAAGAAACGTGGATGGGAAGAATCCCGGCGCGCTTTCCGGCCAACGAGTCGGCCCTGAATTTGTCGAGAAGAACCTGAGTGGCGGCTTGAGAGCGCCTCATTTTGAGTTCGTCCTTGGCATCCGAATCGGATGACGGTGGGGCTGGAGCAGCGGAGGGCGCTGCCATTCCCGCAACGGCCCCCGCGCCCACACCGCCGGCAGAACCCGCACCAATTCCGAATCCCGAGCCTGATGAGAAGAGAGCGGAGGAAATCGGATTCTCATAGGGTTCCGTTCGAAACGCGCCGGGTTCGGGCGTCACTTTGAAGAGCGGCGGATGATAGACGAGGAGTCCTGTGCGGGAGACGGGCAGGTCAAGCGCGGGCAGAGCCAGCTTGAACTGGCCTTTGTCATTCCATGCGGAGCCGCGGCTTAGATAAACAACTTCGACTGCGAACTCTGGGGCTTCTTCGCCGGCGCGCGCTTTGTCGAGTGGCAGCAGGAGGCTGCCATCCGGCGACTGGCCCGGCCGCACTGCTTGGCCCGCCAGCGAAGCGCTCCAAAGGGTGGCGCCCGGCGGTAAGGTGATCTTGAGGAAATTGCGCTGGTTGTTTCGAACGGCGTAGCGCGCCTGGACGAGCGTTTTCCCTTGGCTGCTGATCAAAACCTGGTAGCGGGCTTCCGAGACGTTAGCCATCAGAACGGCTTGAGGCGTGTAGCGCGCGATGTTCAAACTGAGCGAGCGCGCCAATTTCGCATCGCCGGTGCGAAACCGGAACGCGGCAAGCGATGGAGACTGGCGGTTCGAAACCATTTCGCCGAGGTCCGTGGCATCCGCGCTTTCGAGCCCTTCCGATTTGAGATCCTTGATCTCCCCGGCGCCGAGGACTTCCACCGCGACGCCACCGGTTTCGCGCTCCGCGTTTAGAAGCCGAAGGAGAGGAATATCAATCTGTCCTTCACGAGGGCTGCGAGTTTCTCCGGTCACAACGAATCGGGCGGTTTGCTCGACCGGTTCCAGGAACGTCACGGAGAGTTCGTTGGCCTTCACTTCCCAATCGGCCACCATGGCTCCCAGAACCTGATTGATGGTGACTTTGTCGGGGATTTGAATTTTTACGGCGCGTGCGGCGCCCTGCGTTACTTCCAGACTTACTTCGGCGTTGATCGAAGTGGAGTCTTCGCCGAGACCCAGGAGTTGCGTCAGCGAGCCGCGCATGCGCAAAGGCTGCGTGGCGCGGTGATCCTCGGTCTTCCTGCGCCAAGAGAAGGTGAGTGATTCGTTTCCGCGTCCGTAGGCGATCCACTTGCTTTCCGCCGCGGATTCGGATTTCTCAGAGAGCAGGCCGCCCGTGAGTCTGACGTCCACGCCCAGGCGAGGAAGCTGCACGGACGCGCGGGTAACGCCGGAGGCAGTCGAGGGCAGAGTGATACTTTCCTCGCCGGTTGCGGACGCCACGGGAATGGCGATATCAAGCAACAAAACCGCCCGGCCCGAATGGGAAAGAAGCGCGGACAGTTGGCCTCCTGCTTTGCCGCTGGCGCCAGGCACGAGAGAAACAAGCTTGCCGTCGAGCCGTGCTTCGCGAACGAGAAGGCCCGCCGGAACCGGGACGCGCACCCAGCCGTCTTTCAGGACATCGACGGTCAGGCTTGCGCGGCCGGAGGCAAGTTCACCATCGATGCGCAGGTCGTAGTCAACGCGAGTGAGCGTGGCTTCAACCGGAGGCGGTTCCGGGTCTCGCTCGATGGGAAAAGCTTTCGCGTGCAGAGTACGGTATTCCTCGACAGGCAAAACGACCCAGCCTGGCGAATGAGCAGCGGTCTGCGCCAAAGAGCTGGCCGCAGAAAGGAATAGAAGACCAAGCAGATAAGCACAGAAGCGTGGTAATCCGGGCCTTTTTTTCAGCGTGAGAGTTGGTGCAATCCGTGCGGGCATAGAGGTAGCCTCCTCATCTTCAAGATGGACGAGCGGGTGAATTCGTTGGGCGACCCGGGGACGGAGCGTGCTGTTGAGTGGATAGGATGGTGCACTGCGCGAAGATGGTTGTTCCATAAAATAATTCCCTTATAAAAAAACGGACAGCTCAGGCATACGACTGCCGGTACTGTGCTATTAGAACGGCGGATTGAGTTTTTCTTGCAGGGCTTGGCTGGCCGGACGCTTTTTCCTCAGATGCGCAGCAGGTGAAGACTAGGGGGATTCTGGAGCGGGCGGTGGAAATCGAACCAGCCCCGATTCCCATCCTGTTTCTGAAACTATGAGCTATACCTGCAACTGCCGTACAAAACCGCCCATAATTGGTTGGCCGAAGCGAAAAAACCGTGACAGACCGCCTAGCGCAGCTTTTGATGCGATGAGTCAAAGGAACGCAACAGTGATCCCAGGTCCGAAACGTGGGAAGAGCATATCCACATCATGAAATTCCAAATAATGCCGCGAAGGAGTGCTTCCTCATTTTTTGAATGTCGTTTTGTTCCCTTTTCGCCGTGATTTGCCGCGAACGATACTGCGCCGGTACTCCATTCTATTTCTTCGACCTACGAAACGACGTGCCGAACTCTGAGCCAAAGGCTGCCGTGCTACAGTTAGCCCGTGCGACCCGAGATTGAGCAAGTCGTTCAACTGATCCAGCGCAAGGACCCTAAATCCTTGGAGGAAGCGCTGGCGCTGCTACAGAAAACAGTCTTTTCTTTCAGCATGAAGGTATGCGGGCAGCGGCAAGATGCCGAAGACACCATGCAGGAGGTGCTGCTCAAGTCGGTTCCCAACCTGCCAAAATTCGACAACCCCAAGGCTCTGATGGTGTGGCTTTATAAGGTAGCCAAGAACCGCTGTCTGATGAGCCGGCGCAAGAGCAAATTTGCTCCCAAGGAAAACCTCTCCCTCGAAGAATTGATGCCCGACCGCCGGGAATTGCAAAAGCTATCGGGGAGTCCCGATGGAACGCCAGAGACTTCTTTGTTGCGTCGCGAGAATGCGAAGCGTCTCCGGGAAGCAGTGCGGAAACTACCTGCGGAGTATCGGCTCATTCTTGTACTACATGACATGGAGGAGCTGTCGGACGGGGACGTCGCTGAAATCACCGGCCTCCGGCTCGGGACAATCCGCGTGCGGCTGCACCGGGCGCGATTATTCGTGCGAAAGGAACTGGCCAAGCAGGATCAGCATCGTCTGCGCCGTCAAAAGGCGAAACCGTCGCGGGAAACGCACCTTCCCGCACAGCCGCGCGAGAGGCGATGCAAGGATATGTTCGCCGAACTCTCAAACTACCTTGATGAAGAGCTTGACGATTCCCTTTGTGAAGAATTGGAAAAGCACATGGATGGCTGCGAGCCCTGCAAGGCGTTTCTATCGAGTCTGGAGAAGTCGATCCAGCAGTGCCGAACGGAACCAAATGAGTCACCCGACCCGCGTGTAGCGGCTAGACTCAGACGCGAATTGCTATCCGAGTACCAGGCTCTAATGGCGGACATCACCAAGCGCGAGGCCATCGACGCAGAGCGAAGTTAGCCCTCCTTCTGACCCTCCGAATTCAGGCCGCATTCTCCTGTAACAAATTCCACATTCTTGCATTTATTTGTGTGGCTCCGAATTACTGGGGCCTAGGAGAGGCACCCATGATCACCGCTAAGGTTCTGCTCACTCAACCACTTAAGGCCGAGCGGCAGTTCGCTGCCACGACTGGCAGCGAACACCACATGCTGCTCGACGACGCCGCCGGAGGCACTGGTCCCAAACCCATTGAGCTAGTCGCCGTTGGGCTGGCCGGCTGCACTGCATTCGATGTCATCACCGTCCTTCGGCAGAAGTTCCACCAAAAGGTGACCGGCTACGAGGTGCGAGTGGAAGCCGACCAGGCGGAACGCCCGCCACAAGTCTTTACCTCGGTGCGCATCCATCATGTGGTCACAGGTCACGAAATCGATCCCGCGGCAATCGAGGAAGCCATTCGGCTCTCCGAGGAAAAGTATTGTTCGGTAGGCGCGATGGTGAAGCAAACGGCCAGCCTGCACACCACGTACGAGATCTTAGAAGAGAAAACGCAGTGGCTCACGCCGACTCCAGCAATCGTGAACGGGTAAAACCTTCCATGAGAATGTGCGAACGACAAGCCGGTGAAAAGAGTCAAAGCCCGCCAAGGACTCTTGTGCAATCAGAAGGCGCATCTCGTTTTGCAGGGAACGCTCTGTTGATCTCGCTTCTTGTGTTTTCGATTCCGGGGTTGCTCTTCGCCCAAGAAACACAGCAGCCCTCTCCGATTACTCTCCAACAGGCGGTCAACATCGCTCTAGAGAAGAACCCGGAACGCAAAGGAGCGCTCGCTGACACAAAAGCCGCGTCCGCTGACGTGAAGGAAGCGCGATCCTTCCTCCTGCCGCACGTCACTTTTTCCGAGACGGCCACGCGCGGCAACGACCCTGTGTACGTATTTGGCAGTAAGTTGCGACAACAGCGGTTCTCGACGTCAGATTTCGCTCTAGACACCTTGAACACGCCAGCTCCATTCGGCAACTTCGCGACGCGCTTTGGCGGAACCTGGAATCTCTTTGATTCCTTCGGCAGTTGGCGCGCGGTCAATCGCGCGGAGCGCGTGAAGGACGCCGCTGGGCATCAGCTTGAGCGCACCGCCCAGGAAATCATCTTTCGCGTTGTGGACTCCTACTACGGTGTGTTGCTCGCGAAGAAACAACTGGAGGTCGCCGGGCAAAGCATGAAGACGGCGCAGGCCATCCTCGATCGGAGCAAGGATCGCTTCGAAAGCGGCGTGGTCGTAGAATCTGATTTGCTGAGCGCCCAAGTACGGCTGGCAGCGCGCAGACTGGAACTCATTCGCGCCGAAAATAACCTGGCATTGGCGAGGGCACACTTGAGCACCTCTATGGGGATCTCCACGGGGAATGATTTCGATCCAGCCGAGGCACTCGCAGAAAGAAATCTCCCGCCAACAACGCTTGAAGAAGCAGAGAAAAAAGCAGTGGAACTGCGTCCCGACCTGAAGCGCATCCGCTCGCAGGAAGCGGCGCAGCAACAGAGCGTGTCGATCGCGAAATCATCCTTCGGTCCACGGGTGAACGCGTTTGCGGGGTGGGAGGCCGACAACCCTACCCTTCTCTCGGGAGGTGGTGGAAATAACTGGATGGCCGGAATCGAGGTGCAGTTCGATCTTTTCGAAGGTGGGGCCAAGCGAGCTCGGCTTTCCCACGAGCGCGCGATGCAGGAGAAGGTTACGGCCGTAAAGGAAATGGCCACCGATGCGACTCGGCTCGAAGTCCGCCGCGCCTACTATGAGCTGGACTCCGCCCGCCAACAGGTGGAAGTAGCTCGCGCAACGATTGCAGCGTCTCAGGAAAGCCTGCGCATCAATCAGAACCGCTACGACTCCGGTCTTTCGACGATTACCGATCTGCTCGCGGCGGAAGAAGCCGCCCGGCGTAGTCAGGCGGAATATTGGGAAGCCTTGTATCGCTATCACAATGGCTACGCGAACCTCGAACTGGCCAGCGGAACTTTGAATCCTCAGTCTCCAGTGGTGACGCCATGAGTCACAAAATTTACGCGATCAAAGTGTTCTACGTGCTGATTATGGCTTTGAGC
>JBGQDD010000024.1:0-14436 GCA_041495665.1 Candidatus Acidiferrum sp. | reverse complement strand
GTTCGGCGAGGAAATACGCACCATGCTTTGGATCGCTGGACAAAATACCCTTGAACAAACGCGGCAGGTAAGCAGATCCGAGTGATTCGCGCTCCTTCTGGCGATTGGCATAGAGATCATCACTGGCCGGACCCGCGGCTTGCCACTTCACCTGTTTTGCGACGTCCTCGAGCAAGCCGTCCGTAAAGCTAAACGTCGCATCCGTGAAAGGCAGGTTGAGCTTCTCCTGTTTTGTGAAGAGGTAAAGCTGCTGCGCCTCCGTGGGATTTGGCGGATCTACCCGAAGGTGGCCGCTGCCGTGGAATACGGCGCCGAAAACCACGCCATTGGCAGGCTGCGTAAATTGAATGGTCCCACTGGTGAGCGTGATGTGCACGCGATCGCGGACGATCTCGACGTTCTCGGTGTGCGCAGACTTTGCGGGATCCATCGTGGGAGCAGAGAGGGCATTCCATACACTGACTGCCGGCGGCGAGGCCGGAGCTTGCGCGTAACCGCTGGTCGCAAAAAGTGGTGCAAGAACGATCGAGAGGAAAGCTCGGCGAATCATATGGATGTCTCCTGGTCCCCGGCGAGAACGTACACCGTCTTAGCTTCACAGGCAAGTGCCGCGCGATGAACCTGAAACATAAGGCTGAGATACCGGATCTTGCCATGATAGGGAATAGAGGCGGGGGGTGCCGCGCGTTCGGGAGAAAGGGTGGAGTTGAGGTAGTCTAGGCGGACGATGGTAGCGATCAACCAACTCGAGGAAGCGCGGGAGAAGAAACGGGCAGCGCTTCTGAGCGTGGGCTCGGCTCTGCTGTTGGTCTCTCTCAAGACATTTTTGGTCGTCCGGACGGAAAGCTTGGGCGTCCTTTCGGAAGCGTTGCACTCCGGTCTCGACCTGCTCGCCGCGATCATCACGTTACTTTCCGTGCGCATGTCCGACCGGCCGGCGGATGAGAAGCATCCTTACGGGCACGGAAAATTCGAGAACTTCTCCGCATTCGTCGAGACCGGGCTGCTGGGGCTGACTGCTGTCTACATCGTTTATGAGGCCTTTCACCGGCTGTTCTTCCGCAGCGTGCACATCCAGCCGAGCGTCACCGCGATCCTGGTGCTGCTGGTCGCTTTGTCGATCGATCTAACGCGGGCGCGGGCCCTCGGACGTGTCTCTCGAAAATATTCCAGCGACGCCCTGGAGGCCGACGCGCTACATTTTTCTACGGATGTGTGGAGCACCATCGTGGTGATCGCCGGCATCGGACTGGTGTGGGCCGGTGAGACGTGGAACTTGCCCTGGCTGAATTATGCCGATGCCTTGGCGGGCCTGACGGTTGCAGCCGTCATTTTATGGGTGGGCGCACAGCTCGGCAGGCGCACGCTGGATGCGCTGCTGGACGCGGCGCCACAGGGCTTGCAACAGGAAATCGCCAAGGCCGTGGCGCGCATGGATGGCGTGCTGGATGTCGATCGCGTGCGCGTGCGGCGCGCCGGCAATCGCCACTTTGTCGACGCGACGGTGAGCGTGGCGCGCACGGCGAGCCTCGAGCAGGTCCACGCTTTAAGCGACGCCATCGAAAAACGCATTGGCGAGATCGTTCCCGCCGACGTGATGGTGCACGCGGAACCTCGCGCACCTCAGGGCGAGCACTTATTCGAAGCGATTCGCGCGGTGGCCCAGAAGCTGGGCCTCGCGATTCATGACTTGGCCGCCGTACAACAGGATGGACAACTCTTCATTGAGCTGCACCTGGAGGTTGATGAAAATTCAAGCCTGCGCGAGGCACATCGCCAGTCCACGGAACTGGAGGAGAAAATTCGCGAATTGCGTCACGGGCCGATTGAGGTGAACATTCACATCGAGCCGCTGGGGAGGCGCATCGCAACACCCGACACGGGTGTTGGGGAGATGAAGCAGCTTTCGCGGGCGATCGAGGACTTTCTCAACCGGCTGCCGTCGGAGTTCGACGAACTAGTGAACTGCCACGACGTCCGAGCCCGGCAGGTCGAACACCACATTCTGGTGTCCTGCCACTGCATCATGAAAGGCGATTACTCCATCACGCGCATCCACGACGTTCTCGCCGCCCTCGAAGACCTCGTCAAAGAGCGCTTCCCCAAAATCTCCCGCGTCACTATCCACCCCGAACCCCCCGAAGCCTCCTAGCAGGCCGCCTTCGCTGGCTTGGAAAAACGTCGGTCGAGCCAGCTCAGCAGGAACACGAGCGCGAGCAGGGGCATGAGCCAGATGACTCGAGCTTGGTAGCGGTCTTCCACATTGGAGATATTGCCAGTAACGGCGGCATTCACCAGCACGACGTAGGTGACAACCACGCTCAGCCCCGCGAGACGGCGCGACCGCAGTCGGCGCCCGAAGATGGCCCACAGGCCAATCAAGATGAGAGAAACGATCACCGCACAATCCTGTACCGAACTGAAAAATTCCACATCAAGCTTTCCCTGCGCCTGCCGGCTGCGCAGATACTTGCCGGCCTGGCCGGGCAGCGATCCGTCGATACTCTCTTGGATCCACGCATTGGCATCGTAGCTGTACACTCCGTAGCTCAAGAGTTGTTCCCAAAAGTGAGCCGCGGAGATGCGCAATTCTTCCCGAGGATATTCGCGCAGCGCCCCCAGGACCACGGTCAACTCTTCCCGCCTCAGATCTTTCTGCTCCTCCGGCGAAGCATTCACCCAGCCCTGTTCTCCCCACAGGAATTCCTCGGCGTCGTCAGACGCATTTTTCAACTGACCACAACTCGCCAGCGCAGAGTTGCCGCAATGCTTTTGCAGGTACCACCGGCCGGGACCATCGGCGATGACACGCGCCAGAAGGTACGGAGGGCGATTCCCGTTGAGGGTTGCTCCTTGATCGAGGTAGGCGTTCAGCGCCACCTGAGCCACGACCGCGACAAGAAGGATTGCCGCCACCAGCCTCACGGCTCGCAAACTTTGCCGCAGGCTGCACCCCTGGAGGACTAGCACAACGATCAATAGGGGATAAAGGCCAAGGGTAAGCATCAGGTGCGTGGCATGCGAGACGATTCCCCACCAGGCGATCAGGGCCATCGCCACGCGTTCGCCCACACTGAGCGTTTCAGTCGCAAACACCAGGACAAAGACCGAGAGGTACAGCAGCGGGCCGAAGATATCGGGCATGATCCAGCCCACCAGCCAGCCCAGCCCGGTAAACAGGCTCAAGACCAGAACGATGGCCAGGAAGTGGAACAGCCGGCGCTCCGAAAAAAGCGAGCGCACAAGCAGCCACAGGACGTAGCTCGTCAGCAGGGCGTTGACGGCGACGATGGGCCACGGCGTGACGTGCCAGTGCAGAGGCAGGATGCCGAGGCTGTAGATGAGCGAGCGGAATCCGTAGTAGTCGGTGAATTCCTGGTGGAAGAGAGCGCGGGCCACATTTGAGCCGTCGCCCACATACGAGATCGAATCCGGGTATAGCAGGGGATAGCGATTGTAAAACGCAGGCCACGCCAGGACTACCGCCGCGAACAGGATGGCTCCCACACGCGTGGCCGCGCGGCCCGTACTCACTGAATCATTCATGGCCTACCCGTTGCGATGGGCGTGGAAGCAGCGGAAAAGAGTAGCACGAACCCTTCCCGTGGGCGAGGTACGGCGGGCGGTGCGCGATCTGAGAGGTAAAATGACTCTAAGTAGCCTTCGATCTGGGGGTGGGTGCTGGAGTTTCCTGCCTTCCTGCCATCACCTGGGCGGCAAACGCGAGCAGCACGGGAAAGCAAACCAGCACGTAGCGGGGCTCAGGCGTCTCCAGGGTGGTCAGGAACGCGGTGCGCACGACTACGTAGAAGAGAAGTAGTACAACCGCCGCGCGAGCGCCGGTGTAGCTCCACAAGCGGCACGTGCCCCAAAGCGCCAAACACACGTAAGCAATATTCAGGAGGAAAAAAAGGATGGTGACGCGCTGATCCACGGGGTCTTGCACCCACATGGAGCGCAGCGGGAAGACATTTCCGGAAACCGGCAGTAACTCGATGCGCGGGGTAAACCAGATGCGCACGCTGCGCCGGAGGGGAATCCAGAGATAGGTGCGGAGCGGGTGGCGCGCGGTTCGCTCTTTCGCAATCTGGGCGAAGAGGGCATCTTCATCCGCAGTCCAGTTAGTCTCGCCGTTGTATTTTTCCAGCACCTCCGCGACGCGCTGCTTCTCTTCCTCGGAGTCGAAGGCATTCGCCGGGAGGTCTTCGATGTTGATTGCTTCATCGTTCAATTTCCACGGCACTAGGTAGCAATCTTTGAAGCGATAGAGCCAGGTTTTCTCCCAAGCCATGAATCCCCGGGGATCGATTTCTGTGGGCAAGGTGGCATCCTTCGGGGCCAGCGGCTGAAATTCGTGGAGGGTGCGGGCGTTGCGGATCATCCAAGGAAGCAGCGGCAGAAGGCAGGCAAATCCCAACAAAGCGCTGGTGAACACAAAACGCTTGAATTGGCCCTGGCGGAGAAGCCAGCAGCCGAGCAAGAAACAGGTGGTGATCAGCAGCAGCGGACTCTCTGGGCGGAACAGCGTTCCCATCCCGACAAGAAATCCGCCGAGCGCAACGAGCTTCCAATAGTCCCAATTCGCTATCTTCAGCGGGATATCGGGAATCTGATGTCCACGGGCCTTGAGCGCAATCAGCAGGAGAACTGCCAGCGACGCGGTGGTAAAGAAGGTGGCCCAGACTTCGGTAAGCGGCACGGCAACGTAGTTCGCGGTGAAAGGGCACAAAGCCGCCAGCCACAAGCCCGCGACAAAAATGCGCCGAGTCCTACCGGGCGAACTCCAAAGCGAAGCCAGCAGCACCGCGAGCGAGGCGACGAGCGCGCAGGTCGCCAGATCAATCACGATCTGCGCGAGCATCACGTACAACCGCGCACGGTCCCCGGTTCGCCCGGTCAAAGCGTAAATGAGCGCCAGGAAGGCCGGATAACCAGGCAGCCGCAAATCCACCGGTATCAACCGGCCATTCACATTCATCGCGTATTTGCCGAACTTCAGCCAATTCGCGGCCAGCTGATCGTAAATTACCGTATCCCCGGAATTGGACGGAAACTTCAGCACAAAGAGGAGCCGCAAACAGGCCCCGCCCAGAAGTGCGGTGATGGGATTGGAGAAAATTCGCCTCATTGCTTGTTGGCATCTTACAATAGAGCAGCACAGTTCGATTCGACGGAGTGAAGAATGCTTCCCCGGTGTTCTTGGCGCCGGTGGGGCGACCAAGCGGCATGAAAGAGCGCAAGCCCATATTCTATGACGCGGAAAAGGTCCGCTGGCGCCGCACGCGGCGCGCGATGGAAATTTCCGGCTTACTCCTGACTGCCCTGCTGGTTTATTTTTTTGTGACTATCGCCATCAGCGTGGAGTTACCCGCCGAACTGCTGCCGGATACCAAACCGAAGTATCAGACGCTGAAAGCGAAAAAGAAGCCCGTACCCGTGCGCGAGGGCCGGCGTCGCCGCGTGGCGAATATCGGAACCGTACCGGCGAGCTACGATCCGTTGCGCGCGGCATTCTTTGTCAGCTGGGATCCGAACAGCCTTGCTTCTCTGAAAAAACATTACAAAGACATCGACCTGCTGATTCCCGAGCAGCTACATGCGGTCACGCCCGACGGCGCGCTGACCATCGTGGACTACGAACGCGGCCAGACCCAGGTGAAAGCCTCGCCTGCCGAGGCCGTCTCGCTGCTCAAGGACGACAAGCTGCACCAGTGGATGAAGTCGTTCACCCCCCCCATCGAGCTGCCCATGATGGGTCTGGTGAACAACTACGACGGCGTGGATTGGCGCATCAAGGAAATGGCTCAGTTGCTTGCGAGTCCCGCCGCCCGCCAGAATCTGGCGCGAGACATCGTGGAATACGCGGTGGAATCGCACGAGGCGGGCATCGTTGTCGATTTTGAGGAAGTCCCCGACGCCAGCCAGGCGTACTTCCGCGCTTTCATCGGCGGGCTGGCGCCTGCGCTCCACTCCTTGGGGTTGAAGCTGATGATCGCTCTGCCCGCGCGCGACGACGCCTACGATTACGAATTCTTCGGCAAGCAGTGCGACGCCATCGTGCTGATGAATTACGACCAGCACTGGCTCACTTCCCCGCCTGGCCCCATCGCCTCGCAGGATTGGTTTGTCCAAAACCTCCACCAGGTTTTCGAGGTGGTTCATCCGCAAAAAATCGTCGTGGGGATCGCCAACTACGCTTACGACTGGTCCGCGGCGACGAAGAAAGAATACGAACCGGCAGCCGAATTCAGCATCCAGGAAGCATTGCTGCACGCGAAAGAATCAGAGTCGGACGTCGAGTTTGATAGTGATTCGCTCAACCCGCACTATTCGTATTCTGACGAACACAATCACGTGCATCAGGTATGGATGCTCGATGCCATCACGGCCTATAACGAACTGCGAGCAAGCGACCGGTTGGGCGTGCAGGGCACGGCGCTTTGGCGGCTGGGTTCCTCGGATACCTCGATGTGGCCCATCTGGGATGCCGTACGGCCTGACGACGCGACCCGGCAAAAACTCACCGACCTGCCGCCTGGCCCCGACTTGATCCTCGAAGGCGAGGGTGACATCTGGCACATTACCGATACGCCCAAGCACGGACGGCGCTCCTTCGAATACGACGCGGCAACTGACCTTTTCACCGACGAATCCTACGACGCCATCCCGCTCTCCTTCAGCATTGACCAGTTCGGCGCGGCAAATAAAAAAATCGCACTTTCCTTTGACGATGGCCCCGACCCGAAATGGACCCCAAAGATCTTGGATGTTTTGAAGCAGAAGAACGTGCCCGGTGTGTTCTTTGTGGTCGGCAACATGGCCAACCAGCGGCCGGATATTCTCAAACGCGAGTATGCCGAAGGCCATGAAATCGGAAATCATACCTTCACGCATCCAAAGTTCGACGACAACATTACACGCACGGAAATCCGCTGGCAGCTGAATTTGACGGAGCGCCTGATTGAAAGCACGCTCGGGGTAAAGTCGATCCTCTTCCGCCCGCCATATGGCATCGATCACCAGCCGGAATATGCCGAGGAAGTGGCGCAACTTCCCTATCCCCAGGAGCTCGGATACCTGATTGTCGGACAGCGCATCGATCCGGATGACTGGAGCCTGCGGGACGGCAAGCCCATTCCTGCGCAAGAGATTGTTGACAGCGTGCTGAGGCAAACCGACAAGGGCAACATCATTCTCCTGCATGACGGCGGTGGCGACCGCAGCCAGACGCTCGCTGCATTGCCGCAGATCATCGATGCGCTGCTGGCGCAAGGATATCAGTTTGTTTCCGTATCCGACCTGATCGGCAAGACGCGCGCGGAAGTGATGGTACCGCTCTCCACCGAAGAGCGGCTGGAAGCGCGGGTCGACGGAATTATTTTTTCGCTTTACCAGTGGTTGCGCTTTTTTATCGGGACCATCTTCATTCTCGGCATCGTGCTGGTGAGCGGGCGCGCGCTGATCATCGGCCTGCTTGCTCTGATCGAGAAGCTGCGGCCGGACCATGCCGTGATGCCCGATCCTCCGCCGAGCGTGAGCGTTCTGATCCCCGCCCATAACGAAGAAAGCGTGATAGTTCAGACCGTCACCTCGGTCCTTCTCTCCGATCTGAAGGGTTTGCGCATCATCGTTGTCAATGATGGCTCCGCTGATCGCACCGGCGAGCTTCTGGACACAAACTTTTCGCATGAGCCGCGCGTCCACATCGTTCATCAGGTGAATCGTGGAAAAGCGGCGGCGCTGAATGTGGCCATGTCCCTGGCGGACACCGAAATCGTGGTGACCATCGACGCGGACACGGAAATCGAGTCGGACGCCATCCGCAAACTGCTCCGTCACTTTTCGGATCCCCAGGTTGGCGCGGTCGCCGGCAACGTGAAGGTCGGCAACCGTTCGCGCTGGCTCACGCGCTGGCAAGCGCTGGAGTACATCACCAGCCAGAACATGGAGAAGCGAGCGTTTGACCTCTTGAATTGCATCACCGTTGTGCCGGGAGCGCTCGGTGCCTGGCGCAAGAAAGCCATTGAAGCCGCGGGTGGCATCACCGCGGACACCGTCGCCGAAGACGCCGATCTAACCATCGCCATCCGCCGTCTCGGTTGGCGCGTCAGCTACGACGAAGAGGCCATCGCCTGGACCGAAGCTCCAGAAACAGCCGGGCAACTGATCCGCCAGCGCTTCCGCTGGACCTTCGGCACATTGCAATCCTGCTGGAAGCATGGCGACACGCTTCTCCGGCCCAAATACGGCACGCTCGGCTGGATCGCGCTGCCGAATATCTTCGTATTTCAGCTCCTGCTGCCGCTGATTTCGCCAATCATCGACCTCATGTTCTTTGGTTCGCTGCTGCTCTGGGGCCTGGCGCAGTTCCGCGTCACGCGGCTGCCTCAGTTGTGGACCACCTCGGACGTGGAGAAATCGGTGCTGTTTTTTCTGGGCTTTCTGCTCATCGACATCGTGACGTGCATGGTGGCCTTCGCCTTGGAAGACAAGGAAGATTGGACGCTGCTGATCCCCGTTTTGTTGCAGCGCTTCTACTACCGCCAGTTGATGTACGTGGTGCTGTTCCGATCCGTGAAGGAAGCGGTGAGCGGGCGTCCGGTGGGCTGGCGCGGCGTCGAATCGGAAGCTCTGCCAAAAGTTCCCAAAACCCGGCCTACGCCCGCCCCCGTCGAAGGCAATTGAGGATGCTCACGCCACGCAAGACGGAACTTCTGATTTGCGGTCAACCAGAATGGGTTTCTGCGGATTTTCATCTAGGCGGGTAGTTGTTGTAGGATATCCATCTGCAACAGGGAGGACTCCATGGCCATTAGTTTCATCTTGAACGGCAAAGCCCAATCCGTCGACGTCAGCCCGGACATGCCGCTGCTCTGGGTCTTGCGCGACACCCTGAACATGACCGGGACGAAATTCGGCTGCGGCATGGCGCTCTGCGGTGCTTGTACGGTACATATCAACGGCGAAGCGACGCGTTCGTGCACCACGGCGATCTCCAGCGTCGCGGGCAAGAAAGTCACCACCATCGAAGGTCTCTCCGCCGATGGCAGCCATCCCGTCCAGCAAGCCTGGATGGAAGAAGACGTTCCGCAATGCGGCTACTGCCAGTCCGGACAGATCATGTCCGCCGTAGCGCTGCTTTCGAAAAAGCCCAACCCCACCGACACCGACATTGACGATGCCATGACCGGCAACATCTGCCGCTGCGGCACGTATCAGCGCATCCGCAAGGCCATCCACCGCGCCGCGTCCATGCAGGCGGGGAAGGCCAAGTCCGCTGCTTAATTGATTCACAATCGCTCTGACCGTAAAACGTCCCGAGGTGTCCCGTGGCAATAGCTCCCGTCGTAAACCGCCGTGATTTTCTGAAGACCGGTACCGCGGGCGGCGTCGCCCTGGTCATCGGCTTCCATCTCACTCCGACCGCTTTTGCCGATCAGGCGCAGGACCAGGAAAAGAAGATTCCCAATCCGCTCGATGCCTGGGTCCGCGTCACTGCGGACAATAACGTCACGCTTATTCTTGGCAAGTCCGAGATGGGCCAGGGCGTCATGACGGCACTGCCCATGATCCTCGCGGAAGAGCTATGCCTGGATTGGAAGCGTGTGAAGATCGAGCAAGCGCCCACAAATCCGAAAATTTATGACCACGGCACCGGCGGGAGCGGCAGCATCGCTGGCTCCTGGCTGCCTTTGCGGCGAGCGGGCGCAGCGGCGCGCGAAATGTTCGTTTCTGCCGCGGCGGCACGCTGGAACGTCAGTCGCGACACTTGCAAAGCCCAGAACGGTGGCATCCTCCACGGCGCCCGCAAGAATTTCCTCACCTATGGCGAACTTGTCTCGGAGGCAGCCAAACTCCCCGTGCCGGATTTCAACACCGTCCCGCTAAAGAATTCCAACGATTTCACCATCGTCGGCCATGACACGCGGCGCTTCGAAGGCCGAGATAAATCTACGGGGGCTGCCATATTCGGCCTTGATTCGCGCGTGCAGGGCATGCTCTTTGCGGTCATCGCGCGTTGTCCTGTCTTCGGCGGAAAAGTGAAAACCTTCGACGCCACAAAAGCCAAAGCCGTGCCTGGTGTTCGCGAAGTCTTTGCTATCGATCCCGTGGCTCAGGGTGCGTTCACCGCGGGCGGTGTGGCCGTCCTCGCTGACAATTCCTGGGCGGCCATTGAAGGCCGCAAAGTCCTCCAGATCACTTGGGATGAAGGCCCGGCAGCATCGGAATCTTCCGCGTCGCTGCGCCAGCAGTTTCTAGATAACGCCGCCAAGCCGGGCAAGGTGGTCCGCAACGACGGCGATGCGGACGCCGCAATTTCCAGCGCTGCCAAGAAAGTCGATGCCTCTTACGAATTCCCCTTTGCTCCTCACGCTACGATGGAGCCGATGAATTGCACCGTGCACATCCGGCCCGACGGTGCGGAAGCTTGGGTGCCAACGCAAGCCCCGCAATGGGCGCAGCAGGTGATCGCCGGAGTTGCAAAACTGCCGCCGGAAAAAGTCATCGTGCACACCACGCTGATGGGCGGCGGCTTTGGCAGGCGCTATCAGGCAGACTTCGTCATGGAAGCGGCGCAAGTGGCGAAAGTTTCCGGCAAGCCGGTCATGGTTTTTTGGACCCGCGAAGACGATATGCAGCATGGCTTCTATCGTCCTGCTTCCTATCACCATTTTTCGGGCGCGCTGGACGCGAAGGGCAATCTCGCTGCCTGGAAACATTTTCAGACTTCCACGTCCATCGAAGCGATGTGGAGTCCCAAGGGCGAAGAGAACGCGGAGAAGTCCGAATTTGCCACCGCCGCGTTCATTCCCTATCAAACGGCGAATTACCGCGTCGAATACACGCTCGCAAAGTCCTCCGTGCCGCGCGCCTGGTGGCGCTCCGTCGAGCACTCCAGCAGCGGCTTCGTGGTCGAATCGTTTATCGACGAGCTTGCCGTGGCTGCCGGCGCTGACCCGCTGGAATATCGCCTGCGCCTTATTGGAGAGGATCGCAAAATCCCCGATTTCACCAACCCGAAGGAAAACAAACCTCTCGACACCGCTCGCCTCAAGGGCGTATTGCGCCTCGCGGCGGAAAAAGCTGGTTGGGGCAAGCCGCTCCCGAAGGGAATTTTTCGCGGCCTCGCCGGATACTATTCCTTTGAGAGCTACACCGCTGCTGTCGTTGAAGTCGGTGTGAAAGACGGCGCCGTGAAGGTGCATCGTATCGTTTATGCCGTGGACTGTGGCCGCCCGATCAATCCGGACGGCGTCCGTGCGCAAGTCGAAAGCGCCGCCATCTACGGCCTCTCCGCCGCTTTGCACGACGCCATCACCATCAGCGGAGGCCGCGTCGAGCAGTCGAATTTCCACGATTACCAGATGCCGCGGATTAACGAAACGCCGAAGACCGAAGTTCACGTGGTGATGAGCCAGGAAGAGCCGACCGGCATCGGCGAGCCTGGATTGCCGGTCGTTGCCCCGGCCATGTGCAATGCGATTTTCGCGGCGACGGGCAAGCGTATCCGCCGCCTCCCGGTCCGTGCCGAGGATTTGGCATAGCTCTAACCTCTCTGCCTGTTGCAGAATAGCGGGTGCCCTTGACACCGACTCTTGTCGCCGCGATCCCGCTGGCGATCTGGATTTATCTTTTTCTCGCGCGCGGCAATTTCTGGCAACTGCACGAAGACAATATCCGGCCCGAGCCATTCGCAATCAGTCCTCGCGTTGTGGCTATTGTTCCCGCTCGCAATGAAGCCGAAACCATCGCGCGAACCGTCAGCGCTCTCGCCAAACAGGACTATCCCGGAGAGTTCCATATCATCGTTGTGGATGATCACAGCGAAGACGGCACCGCCGCGCTCGCTCGCAACGCGGCAGAAGTTTCCGGCGCTGCAGAGCGGGTCTCGATTCATTCGGCCGCCGATCTTGCGCAGGGCTGGACGGGGAAAATCTGGGCGTTGAACGAAGGCGTTCAGGTTGCCACAAATCATGCGGCGGAATTCTTTTGGTTCACCGACGCGGATATCGAACACGCTCCGGACTCGTTGCGCCGCCTGGTTTTCCGCGCAGAAAGAGATTCGCTCGACCTCGCGTCACTTATGGTGCTGCTGCAGGCGAAGACATTTCCTGAACGGTTGCTCATTCCACCGTTTTTGTATTTTTTCCTGATGTTGTATCCGCCGCGCTGGATTGCAGATCCGAAGGCGCGAACGGCGGGCGCGGCGGGCGGATGTATTCTCTTGCGCCGCAGCGCGCTCGAGCGCATCGGTGGTTTCGCGGCGATACGTGGAGAGGTGATTGACGATTGCGCGCTTGCCAGGGCCGTGAAGAAAAGCCGTGGAAAAATCTGGATGGGCCTCACCCGCGCGAGCATGAGCTTGCGCGGGTACGGCACCTTCGCCGAAATTCGCAACATGATTGCCCGCACCGCTTTCACTCAGCTCCACTATTCATTATTTTTCCTCCTCGTCGCCTTGGCCGGTTTGTTCGTCACGTTTCTCTTGCCGTGGTTTTCTTTTCTCTCCGGCGAAGATCCCGCGTGGTTTCTCGCCAGCACCGCCATTTGTTTGATGACCGTAACATTTGGCGTAACGGTCCGGTTTTACTCCCTTCCTTGGCCCTGGGCTCTCGCGCTGCCGTTCGCTGCTCTGTTTTACGGTTATGCGACATGCCTTTCCGCAGTGCGCTACTGGCTCGGCCAAGGCGGACAATGGAAAGGCCGCGCGCAAGCGCCGCGCGGAGACTAATTCGCATCGCGCGGCATCCAAACTTCTAGTTTTGCGCATTGAAATTTGCTATCCTGCGCAAAGGTGAAGTACAGGGCTGTATCCCGTTGGCCGCTCGGCGGCCACTTTCCAAAAAGGTAGGGAACGGCACCGGAGGCCAGCATGAGCGTTGTCCCGAATTCCGGGAACGGAAAAGTCACCGTGCCCGATCTCCTGCAGCGCAAGATCCAAGCTGCAGGCTCCCACTCCAACCTTAAGAAAATCACTTGCCTGACGGCGTACGACTATCCGACCGCGCGCTTGCTTGATGAAGCGTGCGTGGACGTGATTCTTGTCGGCGATTCGCTCGGCATGGTGGTGCTCGGGCAGGAGAGTACGCTGGCGGTGACGATTGACGAAATGCTGCACCATACGCGTGCTGTGCGCCGCGGAACGCGGCGCGCGCTTCTGGTGGCGGACATGCCTTACGGCAGCTATCACACGGACATGGCGGAGTCGCTGCACAATGCCATGCGTTTCGTGAAGGAAGCCGGGGCCGAGGCGGTGAAGGTGGAGGGCGGGGAGCGCCGTCTGGAATTGATTTCGCGGCTGACGGAAGCGGAAATTCCGGTGATGGGGCACGTCGGGTTGACGCCGCAATCGGTGAACGCCCTGGGCGGATATCGCGTGCAGGGAAAAACAGCGGACGCTGCCGAGCAACTGATTCGCGACGCGCGCGCGGTGGAAGCCGCGGGAGCTTTTGCCGTTGTTCTGGAGGCGGTGCCTCGGGAGCTGGCGGCGCAGATTACGCGCGAACTGCGCATCCCGACGATCGGCATCGGCGCCGGCCCGGACTGCGACGGGCAGATTCTCGTCGTTCACGATCTTCTGGGACTTACGTTTGGGCAGACGCCGAAATTTGCGCGCCAGTATGCCAACGTCGGAGAAGACATCTCGAATGCGGTGCGCGAATATTGCTCCGACGTGCGCAGCGGCGGATTTCCTTCGGACGCCGAGTCGTATCACGCGCCGCAATCCACGAAAGATCGCAAGAGCATTTTCATCGACAGCTGAGCAGTCCGCAAATCTTAGAACGCGATGAGGAGGCAGAAATGACGCCCCAAGAGATGCGCACGCTGTACGACTACAATGCCTGGGCCAATCACCGGTCGGTGGACGCGGCTTCCGCTCTCAGGGCGGAACAGTTCGTGCAACCGATGGGCTCGAGCTTCGGCTCCGTTCGCGATACGCTGGCGCACATTTTCGGCGTGGAGTGGGTCTGGCTGGAACGATTTCAGGGACGTTCGCCATCCTCGCTCCCCGACACAACGCAATTCCAGGATATTGCGAGCTTGCGGGAGCGCTGGAAGGAACTCGAAGCGCGCTTGCTTGGTTTCGTGCGCGGTTTGACGCAGACGGACCTTGACCGCATGCTGGAATACAAGACGCTGAAGTTTGGCGTCTATCGCAACCCGCTCTGGGAATCGATGCAGCATCTGGCCAATCACGGGACGTATCACCGCGGACAGGTGACCACGCTGCTGCGGCAGCTTGGCGCGCAGCCCATCGCGACAGACCTGATGCATTTCTATCGGGAGCGCGCTACCGCGGCGGGCGCGTAGTTTACGAACATTTTTTCTACGTCGAACTGAATTGATAAGAGCCGGCAAGATGCCGGCGCTACCACACCGTGGACACTATCCGAACGATTGCGTGGATGAAAGAACAGGCGCGGCAAGCGCGCG